>CALFRX010000058.1 GCA_937919295.1 uncultured Peptococcaceae bacterium
GTTGATTCTGCAAAGCTACCGTCCGGAAGAACCGGCGCTGCTCTTTGGCGGCCAGCAGAATTATGAGGCCTACTACCGCTGGGAAGCGCAGGCTCGCGAAAAATACGGTTATCCGCCCTTTACCCACCTGATGAAAGCAGTCTTTACCACCCCGGCGGATTATCTGAAACGAGAAGAGCTTGCGGAGATCAACCGAATCTTCGTGTCGGAAAGCGGCGAAACAGTCCGGGTTTTTGGGCCGACCCCCGGCATTTACCACGATCAGGGCAAAGATAAATGGGTGGTGACTTTGATTGATGACGATCTTTCTATGCTCCGAATTGGAATAAAAAGAGGAATTTCGCGGTTAAAAAGCGAAAAGATAATAGATAAAAATTTCAATATTCAAATAGAAACAGAACCGATGCATACGGTTTGAGGAGTGAAAATGGCAGTTTATTCAATTGAGAAAGCAGGAGAAAGCAGTATCCTGCGGGAAAAAGCAAAGCCGGTTACGGAGGTCAATGATACCATCAGAACCCTCCTCGATGATATGGCGGAAACGATGTACCATAATAAAGGCTGCGGTCTGGCCGCGCCCCAGGTTGGTATTGGCCGCCGTCTGATTGTTGTCGATGTAGGCGACGGCCTTATCGAACTGATCAATCCCGTATTGATCAAAGGCCGCGGCAGGCAGGTAGGGGAAGAAGGTTGCCTCAGTATTCCCGGTTTTTTCGGTGATGTGGAACGCTTTAAAACCGTTTTTATCGAAGGCATCGACCGTGACGGCAATGTGGTAAAAGTCAAGGCGAAAGATTATACCGCCGTTGCCCTGCAGCATGAAATCGATCATCTGGACGGGGTTCTATTTACCGATAAGATAAAAAAGGAAAAGAAAGAATGAAAGTGATCTACATGGGAAGTCCCGATTTTTCCGTTTACGGCCTTGACGCCCTAATGGAAAGCGGTCATGAAGTTGTGGCTGCCGTAAGCCGCGCCGATAAAAGCCAAGGTAGAAAAAAACAACTCCGCCCCACGGCTTTGAAAGCCAGGGCGCTGGAGCGGGGGCTCCCTGTCTATACCCCGGAAAACGTCAACGATTTCGCCTTTTACGAAACCGTGAAGGAGCTTCAGGCTGATGTGATCGTTGTCTCCGCCTTTGGCGGCATCTTAAAAAAAGAGCTCTTAGAGGTTTGTCCCTACGGCGTGATCAATATACACGGTTCACTGCTGCCCCTCTACCGCGGCGCTTCGCCGATGAACGCTGTCCTTTGCGACGGGCAAAAGGAAACAGGCATCACGATTATGTATATGAATGAGGGCATGGACGCAGGGGATATCTTAATGATGGAAGCATTGTCCATCGATGTCAACGAAAATTTCACTTCGTTGAAACAGCGGCTGGGTGTGCTCGGCGGTGAATTGATCGTAAAGAGCCTCGATCTGCTGGAAAAAGGGGAGGCTCCTCGTATTCCCCAAGATCACGAAAGAGCGACGTATTGTCAGTTGTTGACAAGAGAAGACGAACGGATCCTTTGGCAAAAAGAAGGACTTGCCATCCACAATCAAATTCGCAGCCTGTCTTTGGCGCCGGGTGCTTTTACCTATCTGAACAAGCAGCCCTTTAAAATCCTAACGACGGTCTTTGAAGCGGCTGATAGCAAGGAAACCGCCGGCAGTATCGTCACTTTCGATAAGAAAAAAGGGGTGGCCTGCGCTGTGAAAGGCGGTTATCTTTGGCTTTTAAGGGTCAAACCCCAAGGAAAAAAAGAGATGAGCGCCAGCGATTGGTATCGCGGCCTTCATCTGCCTGAAAAAATGCGGTTCACCACAGAACCATAAGGAAAGGTAGTATATATGTTTTTCTATGATCCGACTTTTATTATTCTGATCCCCGCCCTGCTTTTAGCGGGTTGGGCACAATATAAAGTACAATCCACTTTTCACCGCTATTCCCGGGTGCCAAGCAGTACCGGTATCACCGGCGCCCAGGTCGCGCGAAAGTTGCTCCAAGACAACGGTATCGATGATGTTACAGTGGAACCCGTCAGGGGAAACCTTACCGATCATTATCATCCTACCAAAAAAACCTTGTTCCTTTCGGAACCTGTTTTCGGAGCGTCTTCCATTTCCGCCATTTGCGTCGCCGCCCACGAAGTCGGCCACGCCATACAACACCAAGAGGACTACAAGCCGCTTTCCATCCGCAGTATGCTGGTACCGGTTGCCAATTTCGGCAACTATACGGCCTGGATTTTGTTTTTCCTTGGTTTGATCTTTTCTATGGATTTCCTGGTACAAATTGGTATTGTGCTTTTTACCTTTGTTGTCCTGTTCCAACTGGTGACGCTGCCGGTGGAATTCAACGCTTCCGCAAGGGCCCTGGCACAAGTCTCCTATCAGGGATTTTTGAATAACGATGAGCTGCGTTACGGGAAAAAGGTGCTGAACGCCGCGGCTTTGACCTATGTCGCCGCCGCCTTGATGGCGATTTTGCAGCTGCTGCGTTTGCTGATCATTTTCGGCGGTTTGCGGAGAGACTGACCTTTATGAAGACAACGAGAGAAATGGCGGCGGATATTCTTTACGAAGTGACAGAAAAGGGGGCTTATGCCAATTTGGCGTTGCATAAGTCCCTTTCGGTATGTCCTGATCAAAGAGATCGCGCCTTTGTTACGAACCTTGTATACGGAACACTGCGGAAACGAACTCCCATCGATGATCAGATCGGGCGATTCTTAAAAAAACCGATAAAAGAAAAGGACGTCTATCTTCTGTCCTTGCTGCGTCTCGGTTTTTATGAACTCCTCTACAGTGCCGCCAAGCCTCATGCCGTGGTCAATGAAATTGTTGCTGTCGGTAAAAAGCGGGGCAATGAAGGCTGGGGCAAAATCATCAACGGCGTGCTGCGCAATTTACTCCGCAACAAGGAATCCCTATCCTGGCCTGATTTTAAAGCCGAAGGGGAGCGCCTGGCCTTTTTCGCTTCCATTCCCCCTTGGATTTACCGCTTATGGCTGGCGGAAAAAGGAGAAGCCACTTCTTTGCGCCTGCTGCAAACCTTTGATTTGCCGCGACCCCCTGTATTACGGGTCAATACCTTAAAGTGTGACCGGGCAAAACTAAAGACGCTGCTGTACCGTGAGGGGATCATAACGGAAGAAGGTTCTTTATCCCCTGATGCGTTACGTCTGAAAAGCGGCGTTGATATCGGCGGCAGCGCGCTGTTCCTTGAAGGCTACTTCACGGTCCAGGAAGAATCTTCCCAACTTGCGGCAAGGGTTCTTGGGCCGGAGAAAGGGCAAAGGGTGCTTGATATGTGCGCCGCCCCCGGCGGTAAAACTACGCATTTGGCCCAACTGATGGAAAACACAGGAACCATCCGGGCTTCCGATATTTACGATCACAAAATTAAACTCATCAAAGAAAATGCCGAACGTCTCGGCATTCAAATCATAGACGCGGATAATAAAGATGCCCTCCGCTGGGGAGAAGAGGCCCCCGGTCAATTCGACGCGATCCTTTTAGACGCTCCCTGCTCCGGCTTAGGGGTCTTAAACCGCCGTCTCGACAGCGCCTTGCGCAAAACAGAGGCGGATATCGCCGCTTTGGCTGTGGTGCAGAGAGCCTTGCTCTCCTCCGCTTACCGGGCGCTGAAAAGTGGCGGCCGTCTCGTTTATTCTACCTGTACCCTAAGTGACGCGGAAAACAAAGATAACGTTACCTGGTTCCTCAATGAATATCCTGATATGAAACCGGTTTCCTTCGCCGCGGCCATTCCCGGTCTTAATAGGGAAGAGCAGGAACAGGCGGAAAAAGGAGCATTGGAATTGCTGCCGTTTTGCCATGAAACCGACGGTTTCTTTCTTGCCCTTTTTGAAAAGGTGAAAGTATGATTGACCTTCTATCCCTTGCCCAACAAGATATGGAAGCCCTGGCCACGGCAAACGGTTTTCCGAAATTCCGCGGCAAGCAGCTTTATGAATGGTGCCATAAAAAGGAAATCTTCGATTACGGCGCCATGACGAATCTGTCCCGGGATTTTATCGCCTTTCTCAAAGCAAACACTGTTATCAACCGGGGGGAGCTCCTGACGGTGACCTCTTCCGGAAAAGAGGACGCTCTTAAATTTCTGCTTCGTTTTGACGGCGCCCTGATTGAAACGGTTTTGATGCGCTACCACCCCAAAAGCGGCGGAGAGCGCAACACACTCTGTATCAGCACCCAGGCCGGCTGCGCCATGGGCTGCAAATTCTGCGCCACGGCGAAAAATGGACTCAGCCGTAATTTAACAACCGGAGAAATCATCGATCAGGTGAATTTCGCCAATGCTTACCTGCGGCAAAACAACGGCGAAAGCGTTTCCAATGTCGTCTATATGGGCATGGGAGAGCCTTTGGCCAATTACGACGCGGTATGGAAAAGCATCGGTATCCTTAACGACGCCAAAAACATCGGTATGCGGCGCATCACGGTTTCTACTTGCGGCCTTGTTCCCGCCATCGACCGTCTTGCCGAAGAGCGCAGCCAATTGACCTTGGCCGTATCGCTCCACAGCGCCAACGATGCCCTGCGTCGACAACTGATGCCCATCGCCAAAAAATATCCCTTACCTCAACTGATGGAGGCACTCAATCGCTATATGGCTATGACGAAACGCCGGGTGACCATTGAATACGCCCTTTTTGACCGGGTCAATGACGGCGAGAAGGATGCCCGGGAACTTGCGCTATTGCTGAAACGCCAAGGCTTCCACGTCAACCTGATTCCCGGAAACCCCGTGGCGGAGACGGATCTTAAAACCTCGTCTAAACAGCATATCGCTGCCTTTGCCGCTGTTCTCAAGGAACACAACATTGAGACCAGTATTAGGGAATCCAGAGGCCAGGATGTGGAAGGCGCCTGCGGTCAGCTGCGGGCAAAGTATACAAATTCTTAAATTTTCATAAAAACTTTTCAATTTTGGGATGATTCCATGAAAATTACTTGAAAATTCCTTGATTTAGTGCTATCTTCATTATATGGATACATTTTTCAAAAAGCGTATTTTTTGAGGTGACTATGGTAATTTGCTCCATTTCGGATATTGGCAAGCACAGAAAAACTAACGATGATTTTAGTTATTATGATGAGCATAAGGGCTTATTGCTGATGGCTGACGGTATGGGCGGCTATGCCGGGGGCGGGGTGGCCAGTTCCCTTGCGGCGCAAATCTTTTCAGACCACTTCACAACAGTGGGCGAGGAAACGTACCGTGATGACCTCACAGATCTCTTTCGCCTCTGTAATGATGAAATCGTCGCCGCCGCCAAACAGGATCAGCGCTACCGTGACATGGGCACAACGTTGACGGTGCTCGTTGCCCTCAAGGATCGGTATTATATCGGCCACGTCGGCGACAGCAGGGCATATCTGATGCGAAACGGCAGGTTAAAGTGTTTAACCGAAGACCATAATATGGTTACGAAGCTGTTAAAAACGGGGCAAATCAGCGAAAAAGAGGCTAAAAAACACCCCGGCAAAAGTATGCTGACACGGGTGATTGGCAGAAATCCCATGTGTGGGATTGACTTTTACGACGGGGATCTTGAAACCGATGATATGATTTTCTTATGCACCGACGGCATCTCCGGATATCTCCTCGATAAGGAAATTTCCACGCTGCTCAGGAAGAATGAAAATATCGAAGATATATTGCATCATGTTGTAAAAAAAGTCTTGGATCGCGGCGGAGAAGATAACATCACCGCGATTCTGGCTAAAAATTGTTAAATTGGGGTGAAAAGATGATCGGGAAAAACTTTATGAACCGCTACCAGATTGTTACGAAACTGGGCAGCGGCGGCACTGCAGTCGTTTATAAAGCAATCGACACCGTTTTAAACCGCGAAGTTACCGTGAAAATTCTGCAGGAACAGTTTACCACAAATCAGAAATTTGTGTTGCGCTTTAGGAAAGAAGCCCAGGCCATCGCCGCTTTGTCCCACCCGAATATCGTCAGTGTTTACGATGTCGGTACTAGTGACGACGGCGAACAGTACTTGATCATGGAGTATGTGGAAGGGAAGACCTTAAAAGAAGTGATCAAGAAGAAGGGCGTTCTTTCCCTTGACCGCTCCTTGGATTATACGAATCAGATCCTGGCGGGGCTCAATCACGCCCATTCCTTCGGCGTGGTTCACAGAGACATCAAACCGCAGAATATCATGATCACCCCCAACGGCCAAGTGAAAATCATGGATTTTGGCCTTGCCATGAACCTTACCGATACCACGATCACTTATGATACCAGCGTGTTCGGGTCCGTGTATTACATTGCGCCGGAAATTGCCCAAAAGGGTTCCGGTGACGCCAGAGTCGATATCTATTCTGTTGGTATCGTGCTTTATGAAATGCTCACCGGGGAATTGCCTTATACCGGCGACAGCCCCATCGCCATTGCGCTGCAACA
>CALFRX010000059.1 GCA_937919295.1 uncultured Peptococcaceae bacterium
TAACGCCCCGATTTGTTGGGCAAAGAAACCGAGACCCGATTTCATGGCCCGTTCCGCTCCCCATAGTTTACCGACGACGGCGCCGGTACCCGCGCCGACACTGCCCATGGCGGGATCGTTTCTCTCGGCATCCACTAAGGCATCGTAGCCCATTTGATGATCGGGACGGCATTTAGGGTCGCCAACGATAAGATCAAAAATGCAGGCTGAAGGCACGATGGGTACTTTGCCGACGCCGACATCAAAACCGATCTCGTGTTCTTCCAAATAGCTCATGGCTCCCTCCGCCGCGGCCAGGCCAAAGGCGGAGCCGCCGCTGAGCACGACGCAGAAAACCTTTTCCACCATGTTCACCGGATCCAACAAATCCGTTTCCCTGGTGGCAGGTGCGCCACCGCGCACTTCCACGCCGGCCACGGCGCCCTCGGGACAAACAATGGCAGTACAGCCGCTGCCCCCCGTTTGATCATGGGCATTGCCGATGCGAAACCCAGGTATTTCGTTGATTTTAATTTCTTTTAACATCAAATCGCTCCTAATCCGAGACAGACCATAATCAAGGCGATCACGACACCGGCAATGGCTTCGCCGCCCAGCAGACCGGAGGCGATGATCAACCCAATGCCGTTCTTCTTGATTTCAGGTTCCGGTTTATTTTTATGAATCCCCCTTTGAATGAGATCAATGACTACTTTCAGCAAACCGCCTAAAAACGCGGTGAAGGATAGATAAAAGGGCAAGTAAATCCCTAAACCCAACGTCATCACCGGTAATTTTAGCAGATAGAAAACGATGCCGGCGCTAAGACCAATCAAAAAGGCAGGCATATTGGCGATGCCTTCCACCATGCTGGCGACGACACCGGCCTGGGCTGCCGGGAATACCGTGGGATCGCCGAAAGCATCGGCGCCATAGGCATTGTAGAGAATGAATAAGACGATAACGGAAACAACAGCGCCGATCACGCCGCCGATGGCTTCCCCAAACCATTGCGCTCTGGGATCGGAATGGACCATGTGACCAACTTTGAAATCGTTCATCACGTCACCGACGAGACCGCAGGCCACAGCAACAATGGCGGCGACAAAAAAGGCTTCCAACTGACCAATGGCCGTCGCCGCTTTGCAGGCTAAAAGGACGATAACACCAAAGACTTCCATGGGATTGATCCCCGTCTGCCCCAAAATTTGAGCGGACATCAGCGTGGTCAGCCAAACACCGAGGATGGTGATGATGCTGGATACAACGCCCATGTGGAGGACACTGGTAAAAATAAAGGCCAGGATCACCATGACGATGGGCGCCCAGCGCAGGGAAACGATGGAGTCACTCCGCCGGGATTTGGAAAACATGGAGCCGAATACCATTTTCGCCTTGGGTAATATCCCCTTGACGATGATGCCAAAGCCGGTGCCGACCATAACGCCGATACCGAGGCTGGATTTGATCCCCGCTGCCGTATCCAAGCTCCAAAGACCCGCGGTGGAACCGCCCCAGACAATGCCGATATCACCGATGAGGGCGCCGATGAACCAAACAAACAAG
>CALFRX010000060.1 GCA_937919295.1 uncultured Peptococcaceae bacterium
GCCAGGATACCGATGAATTCACCGGCCAAGGGGCCCGCCGCTCTCATTACATTGGGAGCGCCACAATAGAAGGATTTCGCGTAGACAACGCGGACTTCCGCTTTTTTCGTGGCTTCGTCGATTGCTGTGTAAGCGCAATCATCAATATCGCAAGTGAACATCGCGACACTTTGTTGATCGTCGGTCATTCCGAGATCACGTCTCAGATCCGACGCAACATTGGGGATAAATTTGGTTGCTAAGACATGGGGTTTAATAGGGTCTAACAATGCCATATTTTATACCTCCTTATTTATTACCTTTCTCAAAAACTAATGTTTTGACTACAACGGGGACGACCCTTCCACCCATGATCGGGCTTCCGATGTCGATATAGTCCCCTTCATCGACACTGATTTGATCCACACAAACCAGTTCGACTTGATGATTGGAAACGATATCCAAACTTTGACCTAATGCCTTGCCGCAATCGGCGCCCATGATGACAATCAAGATGTTACGATAACGCAGGTAATTCCGCATGCCTTGATAGAGGCCTTCCGCCAGTTCTCTGATGCAGGCGTAGGTAACTTCCGCCGGGGAATCCACGGCGATGCCGAGGATTTTATCGGGGTCCTCACTGTGGATACGATCCACAGTGTCCTGGACCATTTCGGCGATGACAGCGGCATCCGTCGGCATCTGATCTTTGGGGAACGGGGATAGCACCTGAACGTTTTTCAAGGGTAGCGTTTCTTCGTTCACATGAATCGTAGAGCCGCTGATGTTCATCGAGTGAATCCCCGCGCCGATGACGGTGGCGCGAATGGTTTCTAAAGGTTTGGCCAAGGTCACACCGGCTGCCGCGAACTTCTTGCGTATGGCCCAACCGAGGACAGGGCCGATGTCGCCATACTGCGTCATTTGACTGATGGCCACAGGTTCAAAATCACTGTAGACATAGTCGGCAACACCCCCTGAAACCACCACCTGATAGACTTGGTAACCGTCTTTCAGCGGCGGCGTCATCAAAAGCTCGCTCAGCAAAGTGCTGGGGTGACGCTTTACAATGGCTTCCACACAAAGATCCGCCATTTTTTCGGCAATGGAAATCAATTGTTTCTGGGTTGCTTTTTGTCCTATCTGAAGATCGATGCCCAGATCATTGATGATCTTTTGGGCAGGATCGGCAATATAGGTAACGGTGTCTCCGCCTTTTTCGATCTCCACTAAATGCCCACCGACATTGATGCAGCCTGCGTCAATGACGCGGCCTCCGTCGAATACCCCGATATTGGCGGTACCACCGCCGATATCGATATTAACGTAAACCTTATGGCGTTCTTCGGAATAAGCGGCAGCGCCGGAACCGCGCCCGGCCAGAATGGATTCGAGATTCACTCCAGCGGTGGCGACGACAAAGTCGCCGGCGTATTCCGAGACCGCTTCCAGAATGTTGGCGGCATTTTCCTTTTTGGCTGTTTCACCGGTGATGATGACAGCACCGGTTTCCACATCCCAAGGATTCATGCCCGCGGCCTTGTATTCGCCTTCGATGATTTTAGCGATGGCGTCCGCATCAATGAGAAGATGATCGTCGATGGGGGTGAAGTAAATGTTACTCCTGTAAAGAACTTCCCGTTCAGAAATTTCCATATGCGGAATCACAGAGGCAGGAGCGGAGTTCCTTACCGTCAAACGACTGAGAACCAATTGGGTCGTGGTTGTTCCGATATCAATACCAACGCTGATCAATTTTTGTTCTGCTGAACTGATGATGAACACCACCCTTCCCAAAATTTACATAAATGTTTTTCCTTTTATTTCGTCGCTTCGTTGAGCTTTACACCGGAGGCCTTGTATTTCAGGATATCCTTGATCAAGTCGACGATCTGCGCGCCGGCTTCCACCGGAGGCGTGCCACCTGCGTAAATGTTGGAAATCAAGGTTCTGTCGGCTTCCACTGTTTCTTTGCTCGGCCGGTAAATGAGATAGGCGCTCATGCTGTTGGCGGTACCGAGACCGGGTCTTTCACCGACCAGGTT
>CALFRX010000061.1 GCA_937919295.1 uncultured Peptococcaceae bacterium
AAAGGAACATGCTGACCACTTCGGCATTGTGGGTGACCATGGTGCCTGCCAAATGGACGCAGGTGGTGCCGCCGGCCATGCCCAAAGGATTGATTTTCACGGGAATCCCCAGTTTGGTGGCGTAAATCAGGGCATCGGTTGCGCCCTCCGCCTGCACCAGGGGACTAATGGGGTCAGTAGAAGTACCGAAGAACGGTCTTTCCTTGAACTTTTCTTCACTACCGGCAACAACAGAACCCATTTTGAAAGCAATTTTAATGTTGTTGGGGTCGTGCATACCGATATAACCGGGCTTCGTCGTGTTGTTCAAAAACGCGTTTAAAACGTGAAGCTGACCTACGTAGGGGTCGACATCGGCAGGAACAATGTTTCTTTCGAAGACAACGATATTTTTCATTTTATCGATCATCATAACGGATTTGTAGAGGTCGTCCTTTGTAGGGGGTCTACGTTTCCGGGTATAAGGATCAATCACATTGAGGGCTTCCCCAAAGTTTACAAAACCGGTTCTGCCGGATTCGCAATACCAGTCATCCTTCGGATCTCTACCGGTACAGCGGAAATTGGGAGGAGCAACGTTCATCGCATCCTCGATGAGCCAGGCAGGAATTTTTACGATATGGGTCGCTTCATCCACAGTACAACCCGCATCACCGAAAATCTGTCTGGCTTCTTTGCTTTCGCATTTGATCCCAACGTTCCAAAGAACGTCCAATGTCGCCAGGTGAACTTCGAAAAGTTCATCATCCGTGAACATGTTGAGACCAAGCGCAGGGTATTTTGTTGTATTTGTCAACAAACCTCTTGCCAAATAAAACACCTCCATGTTTTGTTATTTCTATTTGAGAAAATGACTTCTCAAAACCACTGCTAAAAATATTATACATAAAACAAAAATAAATACAATGACTTTTTTGTCTATTTTTCCCGATAAGATGTATTTTTCAATCCTTTTCCTTGCTTGAGGCCTTAAAAAATATTTTTAAATAAATGCGATATTTGAAAAAAATAGGAGCGCTCACCGTCAGTCATGAAAATTAAATAAAAAATCGGATCCCGTCGTTTTGTACCCTGACAAAATTTCGGGATCCGTTTTTTGTTTTTTTAGGCTGTCAAAGAGAGATTAGCGGCGTACCAATTCTTCGTTTTTATCAGCTTCCGCTTCTTCAAGCATTTTATGGAGAGCGGTTTTGGTTTCTTCAGGAAGCGGCATTTTGGGTTTGCCGTTTTCGATCATGTCAATGGCCTTATCGTAGGAACGTTCTACGATATCTTTGCCGCCCTGAGCCATCCAACCATCAAAGTTGTTTCTGTCGATGATATTGCTGGGCTGGGAAAGATGTTTGAAGTTCTGGAAAGTATGCATATGGGAGATGAATTCCCCGCCGGGGCCGACGTCAGCGATGATGTCAACGGCAAGATGTTCGTCATCGACGGGAACACCTTCCACGGTTTTCAGGATCATCTTCATCATTTCATCCTGCATCACGAGCTGGGCAAAGTCCCAAGTGATACCGTTTTCCAACATACCAACACCGTAGATCATATTGGCGCCTGCCAATGCGGGTACGAGAGCGGTTAATGTTGCTTCATGGGCTGCCTGAGCGTCGACGCATTTGGAATCGCACTACCCGCCCGCAACCCAGCTGGGAACTTTGTAGAATTGTGCCAATTTGGCGACAAAGGCGGAAATCAGGGCCAGTTCGGGGCTGCCCACACAGGATACGGTGGTTCTCAGATCCATCATGGCGGTGGAAGAACCGTAAACCATGGGAACACCGCGTTTCAGAGCCTGACCGAGGACGAACATGCTCAATACTTCAGCATTGTGGGTGACCATGGTACCGGCCAAATGGACGCAGGTGGTACCACCGGCGAGGCCCATGGGATTGATTTTTACGGGAACACCTTCTTTGATCGCGAAAATCAAAGAATCGGTTGCACCAGCGGAATGAACGAGAGGGCTGATGGGGTCGGTGGACGTCCCAAACCAGGGTCTTTCTCTGAATTTTTCCACGCTACCGGCAACGATACCACCCATTTTGAACGCGTATTTAACGTTTTGGGGGTCATGCATACCGATATAAGCGGGTTTGGTGCTGTTGTTCAGGAAAGCTTCCAATACATACAACTGACCAACATGAGGATTAACTTCTTTGGGCACGATATTTCTTTCAAAAAGAACGATCGAATCCAGGTTGTCGATCATGGTAACAGAGTTCCAAAGGTCATCCATATTGGGAGCTCTGCGTTTACGGGTATAAGGGTCAATCACGTTTACTGCTTCCCCAAAGTTCACAAAACCGGTTCTGCCGGCTTCGCAATACCAATCGTTTTGGGGATCTCTCGCATAAGCGCGATAATTGGGAGGAACGGTATTCACAGCGTCTTCCACGAGCCATGCGGGAATCTTAACGATATGGCTGGCCTCGTCAACGGTACAACCGATCCCTGCAAAGATTTCCCTTGCTTCCTTACTCTCAACCTTGACACCGATGTTCGCAAGTACATCCAATGTTGCCAGATGGACTTCAAAGAGTTCATCTTCGGTGAACATGTTCAAGCCGAGGGCAGGGTACTTTGCAGTGTTAGTTAATAAACCTCTTGCCAAAATAAACACCTCCATAAAATCTAAATGCTTAAAAGCATTTTGTTATATATGTAATTATATATCAAACAAAGGTTATTTTCAACACCATATTTCTGTTCTCCATAGAATAAGGTATCCTGTTCATAGAAAATTATACATATATGTCTAAAATCAGGAGCCCTATCCTTCTTTTACTTCCTTTTTCCTTTTTGGTGACAGTATTTACGAATCAGGCGGCTGGCTTTGCTTTGGGAGATTTTCAAAACCCGCGCCACTTCATAAGAACTGCCGCACTCTTCATAGCAACCCACGATGATATCCCTTTCCACTTCCGCCAAGGCCTGATCAAGAGAGCCTTTTCCCTCCCCAACGCCGCTTTCCAGGACTACCTGAAAGCGAATTTGGTCGGGCAGGTGATGGGTATCGATGATATCCTCCGGCGCCATGACCACAAGGCGTTCGATGGTATTGTCCATTTCCCGGATATTTCCCGGCCAGCGGTATTGGGTCAGTACGGCGCCGGCCGCGTCGGAAATGTGGCGTCGAATACCATAGCGGCGGTTATAGCGTTCCACCAGGTGGGTAATCATAGGCAAAATGTCCATGGTGCGTTCCCTGATCGGCGGGATCGTGATTTCAAAAACATTGATCAAATAATATAGATCTTCCCGAAATTCTCCTTTGGCCACTAAT
>CALFRX010000062.1 GCA_937919295.1 uncultured Peptococcaceae bacterium
TTACAAACCGCCTGGAAGCGCTGCCCAATCTGATTCGTGAAGTCATGGGATTGGGTGAATATCCCGATCTCAGCAAAGTGTATTCGTTCACGGCCTATATTTTCCAGTATGTGCTGTTGCTCTCCTGCTTTTACGGGGGTATCATTGGCGCCAAAGCATTCACTTCCGAAGAGGGAAAAGGCACCATCGAGTTCCTTTATGCCCAACCCATCAGCAGAAACAGCATCCTGCGGCAGAAACTTCTTAGCAGCGTGGTTCGCTATTTGATTTACAGTGTTTTCATTTATGGAATCACCTGTCTGATGATCACGGTTTTAAACCCCGGCATGAATATTTCCGGTATTGCCGTTGATTTGTCCCGCCTTTTCCTTGCCCTGCTCTATGCGGGTTATGTTTTCCTCGCCGTCGGTTTTTTCCTTTCGGCGCTATTCCGCAGTAACGCCGAGAGCATCTCCGTGATCATGGCGCTGATCCTGATCAGCTATATCATCGGCCTGATGGGAGATATTTTAAGCAAATTACATTTTCTGGCATATCTCTCGCCGATTCAGCATGTGCTGCCCCTTGCCGTTTTTAATGACGGCTTCCGCATTTTACCCCTGCTCATCGGTGCTATCGTGGTCATCGTTAGCTTAATCTGCGCGGTGATTCGCTACAATAAGAAAGATTTCCTCATATAGATTTACGTTAATTCAAAGCTGTGCCGCTGTTTTCATAAAACAGCGGCACTTTTTCACATTGTTTGCCTTTTTTTGCTCCCCGGGGAATACTACAATTGACTTGACACTATCTACAAATAATGATACGATGATTTAGAAATCTTATATGTTTTTGAGTTAAGATAGAGGCGCGATTTTCACGAGTACGTTGAAACATACGGCAGGTACCGGCAAATCGAAAAGGAAAATCGCCGAAGCCATGTGGATTTACCTGAATTACATGGCTGGGGTATTGCAAAATATGCAATGCACTGTCACTTTGGTGAAGCGCTATCAAACAGTCTATCCCTCTTCGGATAAACTGTTTTAACCGTCAGCCGCTTACATCAATGAGAAGTTTTAGCTTCTCATTTTTTCGTGCTCAAAACAGGAAGGGGAAAATTATGAAAAAAATTGTCTTTGTCCTTTTGGCAGCCGCGATGATGTTATCCCTGGCCGCCTGTGGATCCTCATCGGAATCCGATGACGAATCGGCCTCCGCCACCAAAACGCTGCGGGTCGCCATGGAATGCGGCTATGCTCCCTACAACTGGACCCAGGAAAACGATGCCAACGGCGCCGTAGCCATTGCCGACAGCTCCGACTACGCTTACGGTTACGATGTCATGATGGCGAAAAAGATCGCCAAAGACTTGGGCTATGACCTTGAAATCGTCAAACTTGACTGGGATTCTCTGATCCCTGCCCTGCAATCCGGAGACGTTGACGCCGTCATCGCCGGTCAGTCCATCACCGCTAAACGTAAGGAAGTCGTTGATTTCTCCGATCCCTATTACTATGCTTCCATCGTGACTTTGGTCTTGAACGACAGCGATTATGCCGACGCCACCGGTATTTCCGATCTCGCCGGCGCCACCGGTACTTCTCAGCTGGGTACTATCTGGTACGACAACTGCCTGCCTCAAATTAAAGACGCCAACATCTTAGCGGCCCAGGAAACCGCCCCCTCCATGCTGGTGGCTTTGGAATCCGGTACGGTTGATCTCGTTGTCACCGATATACCCACCGCCTTGGCGGCCGCCGCGGTCTATGACGACATCAAAGTTCTTGATTTCACCGATACCGACGACAATTATAAAGTATCCGATGAAGATATCAACCTCGGTATTTCCGTACAAAAAGGCAATACCGAACTGTTAAACGCCATCAATGGCGTGCTTTCCACGCTCACGGTTGAGGATTACGAAAATATGATGAAAGAAGCCATTTCCGTACAGCCTCTCAGCGAATAATTTACGATTACGACAATAGGGAGTAAATTCTGTTATGTCTTTTTTGGATGGTATTGTGAAATGCTGGACCGTATACGGATCCTCCTATCTCGCGGGGGCCGGACGAACCCTGCTCATTTCCTTTGTCGGCACGGTGGTCGGGTGCCTGATCGGTTTTATTGTGGGGATCATCCAAACCATTCCCACCGATAAAAACGATCCTTTGCCCAAACGGATCATTTTGGCCATCGTGAAGACCATCATGAAAATTTATGTGGAAGTATTCCGCGGTACGCCCATGATCGTACAGGCCGTTTTCATTTATTACGGCATTCGTCTGGCTTTCGGGTTAAACATGAGTATGTGGGCGGCAGCGTTCTTCATCGTTTCCATCAACACCGGCGCCTATATGGCGGAAACCGTGCGCGGCGGTATTTTATCCATTGACAGCGGCCAGACCGAAGGCGCCAAAGCCATCGGTATGAATCATCTGCAAACGATGATTCAGGTCATTTTGCCCCAGGCTTTCCGCAACATCATACCGCAAATCGGCAATAACTTTATCATCAACATCAAAGATACTTCCGTTTTGTCCGTCATCAGCATCACCGACCTCTTCTTTGTGCATAAGAGCGTCGTGGGTGCGCTCTATCTCTACTTCCAGTCCGCCACCATCGTTATGGCCATCTACCTGACATTGACCCTCACCTCTTCTTTCCTCCTGCGCAAGCTGGAAAGCAAACTTGACGGCAATGATTCCTACGACTTGGCCACCACGGATACGCTGGCCCATACTTCCGGCTTGACAAAGTACAGGCCGCAGAAAAGGAGCAGAGAATCATGAGCCAATCCACCGAATCCATTTTGGAAATCAGGCATTTAAGAAAAAGTTTCGGCCATAATGAGGTATTGAAAGATATCGACTTTGCTGTCTCCCCCGGTGACGTC
>CALFRX010000063.1 GCA_937919295.1 uncultured Peptococcaceae bacterium
CCCCGAAGACCTGTCCCACCTGTCAAGGTACGGGGCAGGTGCGCACCGTGCAGAATACGCCCTTGGGGCAGATGCAGAGCGTGCGTCCCTGCAATCACTGCGGCGGCAAGGGTACGGTGATTGAACAGCCGTGCTCCGCTTGCGGTGGCGGCGGTTTTGTGAAGAAGAAACATACGATCAACGTATCGATTCCCGGCGGCATGGACGACGGGAATACGCTGCGCGTTTCAGGAAAGGGGCATAGCGGCAAAAAAGGCGGTCCTCCCGGCGATCTTTATGTCCATGTTTTTGTGCGCCCCCATCCTCTTTTTGAACGGATTAACGATGATGTTTATGCCGATGAGGACATCACATTCGCCCAGGCGGCTTTAGGGGATACGCTCCTTGTGCCCACCCTTGACGGAAATGTGAACTTTCAGCTTCCCGCGGGAACCCAAAACAATGCCGTATTTCGTCTGAAAGACAAAGGGATTACCCATCTCAAGGGCAAGGGCCGCGGCGATCACAGGATCCGGGTGCGCATTTTGGTGCCAACGGAACTCACGGAAGAACAGAAACGGCTGCTGAACGCTTTCGATCAATCTCTTGGAGACAAAAACTATGTCAAGTCCACGAAAAAAGCGGAAAAGAGCCATCGCGGCTTTTTTGATAAAATGAAAGACGCTTTTAAAAACTGACGGATTGCGTTTTGGGAATAAATTTACATTTTATAGCGGAATATGGACTTGAAACCATAGGAGAACTCAAGTATACTTAATGTTGGATTGGTATGCTTGAGTTTTTTGATTTAAGAGGTACATGTGGCTTATTTTGTATGCGAGATCAAAACAGAATATAAAGAGGCGGAGGCGGTCATCGCGCTTCTGACTGAGAGCGGCGCTGCCGGCTGCGCCATGGAGGGCGCGGCCTTGATCCGTGAGTCCATCGCCGCGGGCAATGCCGAGATCTGGGATCCGTGGCAACTGAAGAATGAGGATCAAAGCATCACGGTACAGGGTTTTTTTGTCGAAGATGAGGATTACCCTGAAAAGAAACAGCAGTTGATCGCCGCTTTGGCGATCCACAACGCGGTTTTTACGGGCCATTTGACCCCCCGTTTTTTCCACCTGAAAGACGAGACCTGGCAGGATGGCTGGAAACAGTATTATAAACCCTTCAAAGTCGGTCAACGGTTCGTGGTGAAACCCACCTGGGAAACGTATGCTCCCGCCGGGGAAGATCTCGTAATTGAGCTCGATCCCGGACTTGCTTTCGGCACCGGCAGCCACCCTACCACCGCAGGCGCTTTATCTCTGCTGGAAACCTATGTCCGGCCGGGGCATAAAGTCATCGACTACGGCTGCGGCTCCGGTATTCTTGCCGTGGCGGCGGGACTGCTAAAGGCTAAAAAGGTTTACGCCGTTGATATTGATCACGAGGCAATTTTAGACACAGTGAAAAACGCCAGGATCAACGGTCTGCTCACGGCCATAGAGGTCTTTCACGCGGATGCCACGAAAAAGGACTTTCACTATTTGGCCCCTTTTCAGGTGGCGGTCGCCAATATTGTGGCTGACGTGATCATCCCGCTGCTGCCTCATATCGCCCCCTGGACAGAAAAAAACGGTGTTTTGATCGCCGGCGGCATCATTTCCCACCGAAAAGAAGAAGTTTACGCGAAGTTGGCTGAAAACAATTTTGCAGTTGATAAAGTATTGACCGATGGCGAATGGGTGACCCTCGCCGCCATCAAGGAATGAATCATGCAGACTTTTTTTATTGATAAAGAGGCGGTGAAGGGTGAATCGTTGTTTCTCACCGGGGAAACCGCTCACCATATCGCCGCTGTTTTAAGAATTCATACCGGTGAAACGCTGCGCTTTTCCGATGGTGAAGGTTCTTATTACATAGGAACCGTCGCCGAAATAAAAAAAGGAACCGTGAAAGTGACGGTTACCGAAGTTTTTCCCATTGACGATGAGCCGCAAACCGCGGTAACCTTGATCCAATGTTTGCCCCGGGGCGAAAAGATGGAACAGATTTTACAGAAAACCACGGAGCTTGGCATCGGGCGGGTGATTCCTGTGGAAAGCGAATATTCTCAGGTGCGTCTGAAAGAGAAAAAAGAGGAAAAACAGCGTAGATGGCAAAAAGTTGTTGCCGCCGCGGCGGAGCAGTGCGGCCGGGGCATCATTCCCCGGGTGGAACGGCCCTGTTCTTTGCGGGACGCTGTGGCGGCTCTGCCTGACCATACCGCCATTGTTTTTTGCTATGAAAAGGAAGAACAGAGCGGTATCCGGCAAACGATCGGGGCGCTCAAGGGAAAAACCCAAAGCGTTGCCCTGATCATCGGCCCCGAAGGTGGTTTTTCCGATGAAGAGGCGGCCATGATCAGGGCAAAAAACGCGCACTGCGTTACTTTGGGAAAGCGTATTTTGCGTACGGAAACCGCGGGACCCGCTGTCCTTGCCGTCTTGATGTATGAATTCGGAGAATGGGAGGTGATCGATTGAAAATTAAAAAAGTAGCCATTGTCACCTTGGGCTGTCGCGTCAACCAGTACGAAAGCGAAGCCATTGCTCATGACTTTGAAAACGCCGGCTACGAAACTGTACGCAATAAAAAGGACGCTGATATCATCGTCGTCAACACTTGCTGT
>CALFRX010000064.1 GCA_937919295.1 uncultured Peptococcaceae bacterium
GGCCCATCAGATGGAGCTTGCCGCCGAACATTGCCCAGAGCTGAAAACGAAAATCATCGTCAACGGCAGGCGGGAAGGCTGGCACGATTTCGATCAGCAATACCCTCTTTTCTCCGGCCGTTTTCCCCGTCCCGCCGACGCCCCCTGCGGCAAAGAGCTGATGCTGATGTACTTTACCAGCGGCACCACGGGTCACCCCAAAATCGCTGCCCATAACTATGAATATGCCTTGGGTCAATTTGTCGCCGCCAAATACTGGCACTGCATTGAAGCGGGAGGCCTCCATCTGACAATTTCCGATACCGGTTGGGCCAAAGCCGCTTGGGGCAAACTGTACGGTCAATGGATGTGTGAAGGCGCCCTCTTCGTCTATGATTTTGACCGCTTTGACGCCAACGACATTATGCCCATGTTTGCCAAATATAAGATTACCAGTTTCTGCGCGCCGCCGACGATGTTACGGATGATGGTCAAAGACGACCTTTCCCGTTTTGACTTTTCCTCGGTGAAGCATATGAGCACCGCCGGGGAAGCCTTAAACCCTGAAGTTTCCCGGCAATTCAAAAAAGCCACGGGTTTGGAAATCATGGAAGGCTTTGGGCAGACGGAGACAACGCTGATCATCGGTAATCTGCGGGGCACGGAACTGAAATACGGTTCCATGGGACGGCCCAACCCCCTCTATCCCGTTGACCTCGTGGATGGCGATGGGAAGCCCGTCGCCGTCGGTGAAAACGGTGAAATCGTCATTCGCACCGCGCCCGGGGAGTCCCCTGGATTATTACAGGAATATTACAGCGATCCCGCCGCCACGGAAAACGCCTGGCGAAACAAGATGTATCACACCGGCGACCTGGCCTGGAAAGACGAGGACGGCTATTACTGGTACGTTGGCCGCGCCGACGACGTGATCAAATCTTCCGGCTACCGCATCGGCCCCTTTGAAATTGAAAGCGTCATCATGGAGCTTCCCTACGTGCTGGAGTGCGGTGTGTCCCCGGCCCCCGATGAAGTCAGGGGACAAGTGGTCAAGGCCTCCATTGTCTTGACCCAAGGCACCAAAGGGACGGAAGCGCTGAAAAAGGAAATTCAGGATTACGTAAAAGAACATACGGCACCCTATAAATATCCGCGGATCGTTGTTTTCCGCGACGAACTGCCAAAAACCAGCAGCGGTAAAATCATGCGCAGCCGGTTATAAGAAATGAGAAATATGAAGTGGAAACGAGTGACTCTGCTCGCCGGTCATTACGGCAGCGGCAAAACGAATATCGCCGTCAATCTGGCTCTTGCCCAAAAACGCGCCGGCTTTGAGGTCGCCATCGCCGATCTCGACATTGTCAATCCCTACTACCGCACGAAAGACAGTGAGGAGGAACTAAGGGCCGCCGGGGTGGAGCTGATCAGTTCCGCCTTTGCCAACAGCAATGTCGATGTGCCGGCTTTGCCCCAGGAGCTTTATCGCATTGTCGATGATCAAGACTGCCACATGGTGGTGGACATCGGCGGTGACGACCGGGGGGCCTATGCGTTGGGCCGCTTCGCTGCCCGTTTAAAAGAGGAAAATGATTATGAGATGTGCCTCGTATTGAATCAATATCGACCGTTGACCGCTGATGCCAAAGACGCTGTGGCGGTGATGAGAGAAATCGAGGCCGCGGGTAAGCTCCCCTTTACCGCCCTGATCAATAATTCCAACCTCGGCGCGGCCACGAAGCCGGAGGACGTGCTGTCTTCCGTGGCTTACGCGGCAAACATCAGCGCTGAAACGGGTCTGCCCCAGATCCTCACCACGGTATGGGAAGAGCTCTATGCCGATCTTGAGGGGAAAATTGCCGATCTGTATCCTTTGCAATTACAGCGGAAACGGCTTTGGCTTTAAGCCAAGAAAGCTCCTGCGTTACCGATTATTCAGATCATATTATATTTTTTTTTACATAGAAGGAGGTCATGCCATATGGCAAAGCTAACATTCAAGACCGACATCTGCAAAGGCTGCGAACTATGTATCGCCGCCTGTAAAAAGCATCTGCTCGTGATGTCAAAAGAGAAAATCAACGCCAAGGGCCATCATCCGGTGGAAATCACGGATCAGGAGGAATGTACCGCCTGCGCCAATTGCGCCACGATATGTCCCGATTGCGTGATTACGGTAGAAAAGTGAGAGGTGAAGTGAAATGGCAGAAAAAGTATTGATGAAAGGGAACGAAGCCATTGCGGAAGCCGCCATTATGGCCGGCTGCCGTCATTACTTCGG
>CALFRX010000065.1 GCA_937919295.1 uncultured Peptococcaceae bacterium
CAAGCATATCCAATGCTGCGGGATCCACGGAACGCATCATGTTCTTCGGATCTTTTACCCGTTCCTTACGAGGTACTGAAGGGCTTAGTTTTAGTTCCGTATCTCTGAATCTAGGCATGGTTTACCTCCTTGGTAAATATTATTTTATTAAATTTAATTTTTGTCACTCTAAAAAAGGGGGAATTCACAATTCACGCCCCCCTAGAAATCGTGGCTTACGCGCCACCAAATCTATCTTCGATGCTCTTCAAAATCATGGCGATTTCCGCATCGAATTTTTCTTTTCCAGCCCCGCCGTCATCTTCCGTGAGCCCCATGGCCTGATCCAGAAGATAATCATTATAGCTAATGCACCCCAAAATCTTATCGGCGGGTACTCTCGTTTTCAAAAACTCAATTTCCTTTTCACTGCGGATCTTATTTCCCACATAAAAAATGTTCTTGATGCCAATGTCTTCCGCAAGTTTTCTGGTAACCTTCGCCGTATCCGTGCTGACGACGGAGGGCTCCACTACAATAATAATACAATCCACACCTCTTGACGTGCCCCGGGTCAGGTGTTCAATCCCGGCGCCCATATCGAGCAAAACAGCTTCCTTTGTTTTGATCACGATGGAGTTTACGAGGGAATTCAAAAAGGTATTTTCCAAACAATAGCAGGAGCTGCCCCCTGTTTTAATGGCGCCCATTTTTAGAAAACGAATGCCGTTCACCTCAATGGAGAACTTCTGCCAAATATCATCAACTTCAGGGTTAATGACGTACATCGCGCCATCGCCCTGGGTTCGTTCAACAATCATTTCACGCATTTCTACAATGGGCTTCAGCTTTAGAATTTCTTCTTCGCTTAATCCCAAAACGGTACCAAGGCTGAGGTCCGGATCAGCATCAATCGCAAATACCTGATATCCTTTATCACGCATTTGGAACGCAAGGTTCGCGGATAATGTCGTCTTACCTACGCCGCCTTTTCCTGAAACGGCAAATTTCATATGATGAGCCTCCTTTGCTCTCAGTGCGCATTGCTCACTAAGCTTATTATAGGTTTCAGGGTAAAAATTATATAGGGAAATTTATTGTTTTCTGTTGACTTTGTTGTTGATTTCGCGTTTTTCTTTTCGACAATGTATAAAATGCCTCTATAAGGGCATCTTTAGATGATAGTAAAAGTGCGCTTTCAGCGACAAAAAAGCCAAAAATAAAAAAACAAACTTTTAACTTTCTTTTATTTTTTGTTTTATATTTAAAAAAATGCATCGGCATTTTTAACTTTATGTCCACTTTGGTTGCAATTTCGCCGAATTTAATTTCATCTATTGACAAGAAAAACGTGTTTTGCTATACTAAAGTGCACGGGACTGCGGGACGTAGCGCAGCTTGGTAGCGCACCTGATTTGGGATCAGGAGGCCGCAGGTTCAAATCCTGTCGTCCCGACCAAAGTTTTCCAAAAATGCTATATTTTTTATAGGGGTGTGGCCAAGCGGCAAGGCAACGGTTTCTGGGTCCGTGACTCGCTGGTTCGAATCCAGCCTCCCCTGCCAAATGAAGAGGGCGTCCTTTAGGACGCCCTCTTCATTTGGCATTGGATATTCAGGAAGGATTCGAAGTTTATACTTTTGCCTGCGCGTAGCGCTTGCAAAAGTAAATCCAGCCTTCGAACTATCACATCCAACTTCCGCATGATGTTTGGCTCGAAGTTTATACTTTTGCCTGCGCGTAGCGCTTGCAAAAGTAAATCCAGCCTGTAACTGCACCATCAACCTACCGTATGGCATCAAGGACGCCCTCTTCATTTGGCATCGGATACTAAGGAAGGATTCGAAGTTTATACTTTTGCCTGCGCGTAGCGCTTGCAAAAGTAAATCCAGCCTTCGAACTATCACATCCAACTTCCGCATGATGTTTGGCTCGAAGTTTATGCTTTTGCCTGCGCGCAGCGCTTGCAAAAGTAAATCCAGCCTGTAACGGTCTTCTCACAAGAAGAGCCATCTAAAATGAAACGAAAAACAAAACCAAAGGCCGTTAAAGGTTTTTCGCTCCTACCACATCATTGACGGGAAGGGAAAATACAATACCCTTTCCTTTTTCGTTAAGGCCGGCTTTTTCATGAATCGCCTTCATTACACCATGCTTTTTTTCTTCCGCGACAACGGTCAGCACTACATCCTTTTCCGGCATAATGGCGACACCAAACAATTTGGCGTCCGCGGCGCTGTCGGAACCAAGACCGTGGAGAATCGTACCGCCGCCGGCGCCCGCCTCCTTCGATGCTTCCACAACTTCTTCGGAAAAACCTCTGTTAACGATTGTAACAATCAAAGCTCCGCTCTGTTTCTCTGTCATTTATTGCACCTCCCTTTCGGTAAGATAGGAGAGAACCTGTTGGCCGACGATGGCTGACAGCGGCACCGTAAAAGCAATTCCCTTTCCCTGCCCCTGGATTTTCTTGTTTTCTCTCCAGTCGATCATAATGGTTTCTGTTTCCGCGTCATTGCCGATGCTGAAAACCACATCCTTTTCCGTTTCACCAAGGCCTAAGATTTCCAGCAATTCGGAGTCCGCGGAACCGTAACCGTGGGATAGTACATGAAAAGAAATGCCTTGTTCTTTATAACGCTCCATAACCTTCGTTCCGAGTCCCCTGTTCACAATCGTAATCAGTAAAAACAATTGCCGGTCAGTCATGACAAATCACACTCCCTGTCTCAGACCGATTATTTCCGATCTCAAATTCGATGATTTCACCGTCAAATACCAAAAGCGTCTCCGCTTTTTTGCGATCCCTCGTTTTTAAGACATAAATCAAACCCAACAGCTGCACTGTAATAAGGGGCGTCAAAGCCACCATCGCCACCAGGCCAAAAGCGTCGGTCATGATATTACCACCCGCGGCGGCACAGGCACCGATGGAAAACGGCAGCAGGAAGGTGGCGGTCATGGGCCCGGAGGCGACGCCGCCGGAATCGAAGGCGATGGCCGTGAATATTTTAGGCACAAACAAGGTCAACAGCAACGCCAATCCATAGCCTGAAATCAATATATACCAGATGGGCAATCCTGTCAAAACGCGTATCATGGCCAAGCCGAGAGAGATCGAGACCCCGATGGAGAGACTGAGCAAAAGCGCTTTTTGCGAAATCGTGCCTACCGTAATCTCTTCCACTTGCTTTTTTAAAACATGGATGGCAGGCTCTGCGGCAACCACAAAAAAGCCCATGATCATCGCCGGCAGCAATAGTTTCCAGGCAGAACCCAAACCGGCCAAAGCACCACCTAAGAAGTTGCCCACCGGCAGAAAACCTACATTGACGCTGGTCAGAAAGAGCACCAAACCCAAATAAGTATAGATAAGACCGACACCGATGCGCTTCATTTTTATTTTTGGCAGTTTCAGCAGAAAGAGCTGAAAGACGATGGATATGACAACGATGGGAGACAAAGCCAAGGCCACGTTTTTGGCCTGATGCAGCAGTCCTTCGCCATACAGCAGGAAAATCGAAGCCACGCCATTGATTTCGGTTACCGTAAAAGTGTAGCCGCCGGAGGACATATCGAAAAACAGGCCGAGAAAAAGTACGGCAATGATGGGTCCTACGGAACATAAGGC
>CALFRX010000066.1 GCA_937919295.1 uncultured Peptococcaceae bacterium
GGTATGATGTTGATGCCAAAGACCGTGGTGGTGAAAGTGGGAAGGGCGGTATCGCCGAATTTGGCGCCGGCAACCGTGGCGGTGATGGCGTCATTCTTCAAGGTTCCGGAGAAGCTGATATATTGGTGATTGGCGGCAACGGTTCCCGCTGTAGCGGCGACGGAGGCGCTCGCCAGATTGAGCTTTTCATTGAAGATCGCGCATACCGTTCCCCCGTAAGGCGTTGCCGCGTTGTAGGTATAAGCGCTGTTATCGACTGTTTTTTGCAATTCCATAACGCTTAAGTCGATTTTTTGGTTGGCTTTAAGACCGTAGGTTGCGGGCGTTTTCACGGTGCCGATATAGTACAGGTTCGCCTGACCGCTATTTCCGCCAATGGTGAGGGGATTGCTGCCGTCAGCGGTGCCGTTGAGGTGAAGAATATTGCCGGATGCGATATATTGGTTTTGATAGTTGTTATACCAGACAGAACAATTTGCGTCATTGTTGGGGTCCTGTATGGTGCCGCCTGTGATAACGGTATTGATGATGCCCCGGAAGGCATAGATAACACCTTTGGCAATAATGCTGCCATCGCTATAATTTAGGGTTCCGCCTTCCATGTTGATAACAGTGGTGTCGGTGGCGGCTGTCGCTACATAGATTGCGCCATCGTGATTTCCGGTCACCATACCGGATTTTACGGTGACGGTGCGGTCTCCGTAATTACCGCTCATTCGTATTGCCGCAGCGGTGCTGCATGATATCGTGCCGCCGTCAATCACCGTTGTCCTGCATCTGGGATTGAGGGCGCCGACAGTATAATCTGACGGACCGGCATAGGTCAGGGAACCGCCGCTAAGCAAGCGAAAGGTGCCGTTACCGTAGGGCCTGAACTCGTTGTACTTACTCGTGTCATTTGTGGTAAGGGAGGCTTTCCAATCGAGGGTGACGTCATCTTTGATATCGAGCTCCGGGAAAAAACTGTTATTGAGGGTCACGGTGCCGGTGACGGTTACCGTGGCGCCGCTGGCGGAGGCCGTGAGATTGCCGGTGGTCTCGCCGTAGTAGCTGTTGATGGAAGTGGCCAAGGTGGCGGCGTCGCTTTCCGGGGTGGCGCTGACTGGCGTCGCCCAAAGGCAGAGTGTCACCATGATTGCCGCCAGCAGCAGGAGACATCGGTCATGGAGGCTTGCTCCTTGGGCAGGTATTTGCCGCGCGTTTTTGCTTTTCATTTTAATTTTCCTCCGTGATTTATCATGGGTCTAAGAAACCCTTCTAAAGCTGTTGTCAGGTTTATTGTAGCAAAATCGTCGACCCTCCGGGGTTTGATTAAGAAATCTTAATCTTCATATTATTATGGTTATTATGGATGGCATTGGCCAAAAATTATGGTATAATACTCCCATAGGTGGTGATCTGATGAATAAAGTCCGTATCATGCTGATTGAAGATGAAGCCGATGTCCTTGCCATCAACAGAGAGTATCTGGAAAGCCAAGGTTATGCAGTCATTGCCATGTCCACACTGGAGCAGGCCCGTTTCCATATAGAAGAGCAGAATCCAGATTTGATTTTATTGGATGTTATGATGCCCGACGGTAACGGTTGGGATTTTTGCGGTGAAATCCGCGCAAAAACCAACGCCCCCGTGATCTTCCTGACTTGCAGGGATGAAAACGAGAGCGTTATCAAAGGGTTATCCAAGGGCGGTGACGATTACATCACCAAGCCCTACGATTTGCATGTTTTGGGAGCCCGGATCGGCGCCCAACTGCGTCGGGCGGGAATTATGTCTGCCGGGAAAATCGAGCTACCGCCTCTGATTATCGACTTACTGGCCGGAGAAGTGATGCTGATGGAAGAACACATCAGTTTGACGCCCCGGGAAATCCAGCTTTTGGCCTGTTTTGCTCTTTCCGCCGGACGGCGTCTGAGTTGCGAGGAGCTTTATCGCCGTACCTGGGGCGGCATGGCGAAAAATGCTCCCCAGACCATCGCGGTTCATGTGACCAAACTCCGGAAAAAATTAAAACTTGATGAGAACAGCCCCTTTGAGCTGCGGGGAACGAGAAACGGTGAATATATCTTCAGCAAGGTTCAATACTGAAATCAGGGCAGTGCCGGGAGGGTAAAGCTGAAGGTTGTTCCCAGACCCTCATCGCTTTTCACCCAGATACGGCCGTTGTGTTCTTCGATGATGTGTTTAGAGATAAAAAGTCCCAATCCGGTGCCGGTATCCTTGCCGCCGCCGGATTTTTGGTTGTTGTTGAAACGGTCAAAAATGAAAGGGAGCTTTGCTGGGGAGATGCCTTCGCCGGTGTCGGCGACACTGATTAGAATGTCGTTGTCAAGGGACTTTGCGGTCACCGTGATGGTGCCGTTGACGGTGAAGCGGATGGCGTTGGCGATCAGGTTCACGATGACCTGGGAGATGCGGCCATCGTCGGCGTTGATTTGGGGCAGCTCGTTCTCAATGCGGATCACCAGTTTATTACCGTTTTTATTAAGGATCGGGTAGTGGGTTTCAATGGCTTTATGAATGATCTCGTCAGGGTGGCAGGGGCTTTTTTCGATGACCATGTGTCCTTCCTCGATTCTCGTCACGTCCAGCACCTGTCCCACCATCAGCGCCAAACGCTCCGCCTCGGCGGAGATCAGCTGCATACGGTTGATCACTGCGGTGGAGTCGACCTCCTCTTGGCGGGAAAAGAGCTGACGGGTGGTTTGGGCATAGCCGGAGACCACCGTCAGCGGTGTTTTCAGCTCATGGGAGACGTTGCCTAAAAATTCTGTTTTCAGCCGGTTGATCTCTTCCAGAGCGGCATTTTCCTCGGCCAACCGCGTTCGCGCCGCTTCCAACTCCCGCTGCTGTCGGTTATACATGGCAAAATGCAGGGACAAGGTAATGGCAAGAATGACGCTGACCGTTAAAAAGCTGGTTAAAATATCCAGCAAAAGATCTTTTTCCGTGGTGAAGAATTGAATCTGCTCGGGATGGGAGTAAGCCCATAAACAGAGGAAGGTGTAGACAATGATTTCTAAAAGGGTCATTACCAGCATGGTCTTTCCTTCCAGCATGAAGACGGTGAAAATGACGGCGAAAACGAAAAAGGTAATCATACCGCCGTGGTAGCCGCCGGAGTGAAAAAACAATACGGTGAACATTCCCAAAAAGATGGCCGAGATCGTGATGATATAGCAGAGCTGATACTTTCCGGTGTGATAAGCATAGTAAAGCAGGCCAAAAGAAAGGGCGGCGACGCATAGATTGATGAACGCGTTGAAAATCTGATCCCCGATGATGAGGCTAAAAACGCACATGATGAGACTGATCAGCGTTCCCGCCATCGCCAGGACGTTGAAGAGACGGACCCGAAAATCAAGTTGTTTGTTTAAAAATCGGTGAGTGAGCCGGCGGATTGCTTTTCCCATGCTATTTCCCTGTCTTTCGCTGAGATGTCATCATTATACCATAGATTCACTTGAGCGGGGAGCACTCCTTGACAGAAAGGGGCAATTTTTGTATGATGATAAAATATCGAGAGGAAGTGAATCCATGCAGACGATTCTTTATGAGGTCAAAGACGGTCTCTATCTCAATTTGACCAATCGCTGCCCCTGTAACTGCTCTTTTTGCCTTAGGCAGAACCATGATGATCCCGGCAACGAGGAATCCCTCTGGCTTGACCGCGAACCAGCCTTCGCTGATGTCAAAGCCGCCCTTCGCCAGCGGGATTTAAATCAATATCCAGAAATCGTTTTCTGCGGTTTTGGTGAGCCCCTGGAAGCCTTTGACGTTTTGAAAGCGACGGCGGCCTATCTAAAAACGGTCTATCAAGGCAAAATCCGCCTGAATACCAACGGCCTCGGCGATTTGATCGTCGGCAGGCCCGTGGTGCGGGAATTAAAGGGCCTTATTGACGCCGTCTCCATCAGTTTAAATGCCGCCGACGCTGAAACGTATCAGGCGCTCAGCGACAGCTGTTTCGGGGAAAAATCCTTTGACGCCGTATTATCCTTCGCGGCAGAATGCGCCAAGGCAATCCCTGAGGTGACCCTAACGACAGTGGCCACCACCATTTCGGATGAGCAGGAAAAGCGCTGTGCCGCCCTTTGCGCTGAATTGGGTGTCAAATACCGTATCCGCTCTTATATTGAATAAGGACATACTGAAACGAACGTTGTAAAGCGTTCGTTTTTATTTGCATTTCCAAAGGGATGTGCTATAATCGAAATATAAAAATACATGGAGATCGATAAGAAAGAAATTATG
This sequence comes from uncultured Peptococcaceae bacterium, assembly GCA_937919295.1. Taxonomy (GTDB): domain Bacteria; phylum Bacillota; class Dehalobacteriia; order UBA7702; family UBA7702; genus UBA7702. Next base: position 4,255 of record CALFRX010000066.1, read on the forward strand.
ATAAACAAGAAGATTCAGTATTTTGTTACCTTAGCCCAATGCCTTTCCTTTACCAAAGCCGCCAACCAATACGGCGTCAGTCAAACGGCGATCAGCCAGTATATCGCCGGTTTGGAACAGCGCCTTGGGGTCAAATTGTTTCACCGTAATCCCCATTCCGTATCCTTGACCGAGGCGGGCAAGGTCTATTACCGCCGAGTTTGTCACATGCTCCAGTATTACGAAGACACCGTTAATCAGACCATTGCCGCCGCCGACCTTTACAGTGGTTATGTGAAGGTGGGGATCGGCATCTATGAATACCATAAAACCGATGATTTTTTCAGCCAGCTGTTGAACCGTTACCCGGTGATCAAGACCGACGTCTATCAGTATCCCTATGAAGAACTGACCCGGCGTTTGAAAAACGGCGAGCTGGACGCGATCATCGCCATCGATCTTTGCGAAGAGTCCTTTGCCAACCGGGAAATCCATACCAGACCGCTGTTTAGTTCCACTAATTGCCTGGTGGTGGAAAAATCCGTGGCCGCCAAATATCCCGAAAACGACGGCGCCGCCATGCTCAAACAGGAATATCTGATCACCAATTGTGAAAATGCCGGGCCTTCCTCCATGGATATGCTCCGCAACCTCTTAGTGGAAGAGTATGGCTTCTTTCCGGAACGGACGACCCGTACCAACAGCATCAATCCACAGCTGCTGATGGTCCGCTCCAAACAGGGGGTGGCCATTGTACCGGATTTTATCAAAGAGATCTATGACGAAAATCTCGTCCGCATTCCAATGCATCATCATCCGCCCTATCAATATGAGATCATTAGTCTGGCGGAGAACGATAATCCCGCCGTGGATATTTTAATGCAACTTGGTGACGAGCTTTAAGGAGTTTACGATGATTGCAGCCGTGATCTTAGCCGCCGGCAGCGGCTCCCGCATGGCGGGGAGTCCTTTGCCGAAGCAGTTT
>CALFRX010000067.1 GCA_937919295.1 uncultured Peptococcaceae bacterium
ACGGAACGTACTATCTCTATATCAACCGCAGCGGTTATCGCTATACCATGGAGCTCAACGTTGCCGCGGGAGTTGCCACCGCTACGCTGGACGGATTATATGATCAAAACGGCAATAAGCAAAACGATAATCAGGGAAGCTTATACCCCCTGACCAACGCGAACTATACCGCGATTCTCTTCTCCTACAGCGGCAGCAATACCATTACGCCCAACGGTTTCAAATGGGATGAAAACAATTACGCGACCCAGGGTTATACGAAATACGAAACCGGCTCCACCATCAACGAGACCTATACGCTCACCACGCTTTCCAGCAATGTAACGATTGCCAATAACACCGGTACGTTCACGATCAAAGCGACTGAAAAAGCGGGAACAAAGTATTCCAGCACCCAACTGCTGGGGGCCCTTGCCCCGGTGCAGCCTTACGGCGTGTTCACCAATTACCTGGATCTCATCTCCGATATGGAAGGTAACATCGCGGCAGAGCAGGCGACTCTCTTCGCCAACTTTGGCAATTCCGACAATAACCGCAACAACTTTATCATCAATAAAACGTATGCTGGCTCCACGCCCAAGACCTTCACCTTTGGCTTATATAAAAACGCGACGCAAATGGATACCGCCACCATCACCCTGCCGACAGAAACCGGGGGAACAACGGGATCCGCCACGTTCACGGTACATGACAGCGCCGACAATTACACCGTTGCCGAATTGAATGCGGACGGCAATCCCATGAACATCGGCGATGAAAACGACGGCTATACTTTAACCAGCGTTGATTCATCCACCATCTCTTCGTCATCGGCATTTAGCAGTACTTCTTATATTGAAACCGTCAATCTTTCCACACACACTGCTGCGTTACGCAACGGCACAACGACCTTAAAAAACAACCTGGTGGTCGGTCCCAACTATAAGGTGACGACCGGCAACAATAATACGATTAAGCTCAAAAAGGGCAATCTCCTATACATGACCGCCGATCAACGCTACTGTTCCATACAGGCGAAAAACGGCACTTTTCCCATTGATTTTAAGGCTACCATGAACGACATGAGAGCCCTTTCTACCAGTTTGGCCACGGCCGTTACCTCTAATACGGTGATGGTCAGAACGATGACCATCGCCGAATTGAACAATCAGAACAATAACGGTTTAACCTTTAACACCAACGGCAAAATGCTGATCTTAAATATCGACGCCACAAGTTCTCCCTATTTCATATCGCTTTACGCCAACGCGAAGTTCGTGGTAAACGGCGTTTCCTGCGGCGGCTACAGCCCTCAGGCCGGGAATATTATCGTTAATATTTACACCAAATACGGCAACAACTACTATCCCTTTGCCGGCGCCATTTATGATGCCGGTTTTGTCATGGGAACGTTGTTGGCGCCTAACGCGGATGTCAACAGCTTGTCGCAGAGCTATAACGGCACCATCGTCGCCAACTACATCTGCAATTGTGGCGGCGAAATTCACGGCAACACGATCTCGTCGGGAACCATCGATACGGTTTACGATTTTGTCAACACAGAAATCCCCGACGACACCAACTATAATATCCCGGAAACCGGCGGGAGGGGCAACTATCTTTTCTACGGGGCGGGCTTCGCCTTGCTGACCACTTCCGCAACGGGGTTGTTTTGCCACCGTCGAAGAGACAAAAAAAGAACACCGCCGGGGAAAGAAAAATAACTCCTTTTTGTCTTTTAGAAAACGATCTTTTATTTATCATAAAAGAACACGTATTTTAAGCCGATCGCTACCATAAAAAAGCAAAAGCTAACTTCTGAAATAAGAAGTTAGCTTTCATTTTGTTAGGGGGCTTCCGGCATAAGCACTTTTATTATAAATTTGCCCCAGACGCCGAGGCCCGCTCCGCTTTGATCTCTAACCACTGGATCCAAACGACAACGCTGATGATCAGCAAAACCCCGATAATCTGCACAGGCAGTAACGATTGACCAAAAACGGCAAAACCCAGTATCGAAGCGGTCAAAGGATCCATCACAAAGCCTAACTGCACAATGGGAGCCTCCAGATGTTTCAGCGCATTGATATAGAAGAAATAAGTCCCGCTGGAGGTTACAACGATAAAGGCGGCGAGGGGCAAAACCACCATGCCGTGACTGGCGGTGGCGGCTGCGCCAAGGTTGGCAAAGACCACCCAAGGCGCTGTATAAAAACAGAGAAAGATCACGGCAAAGAGTCCGTTAAAGACCATGACGGCATTGCCGTCCACACCGCAATTCAATAAATATTTTTCCGAGGTAACCATCAAAGCCCAGCAAAGCAAGGCCAACCCCGTCCAAACCAAGCCCATAAGATTCCAGCTGAAGTTGAGATCGAAAACATTCAAAACCAGGGCAATTCCCAAAACGGCCAAGCCGGCGGCGACCCCTTTTTGCCAAGTCATTTTATCTTTGAAGAGAATCCGGCAAAAGACCATCAATAAAAACAGGTTGCAGAAGACAATCGTGGAAACGATGCCGATGGGCAGATAGAGATATGCCTTGACCAGGGAAAAATTAAGAACCGCCGATTGTACTCCGTAAAAGAGCACAATCGGTATGAGCCTTTTCGTTACGATGATCTTGCGAATATCATCTTTGATCAGCAGGAATAGGAAAAAAAGGCCGTAACCCAGGGGCGCAATCATGGAGATGGCTCCCTCGCTAACACCATAATTGCTCATAATTGTAGCAAAAGTGCCGTAGGTCCCCCAGCAAACCCCTGCGGCGACAGCCATTAAAAACAAGAACTTCTTTGGTATTGACATACTTTTTCCTCTCATACTTTCATAGATCCACTCAAAGTATAAACCTTCATCTTGCTTTAAAGTCAATCCTCTTTTTAAATCATCTTAACGGTTGTAATCGCTTGTCAGCGCCGCAAAAAAGGAGGGCGTCCCTTTCCTATAAGCACATAGGCTTATGAAAGGGACACCCTGACATAGAACATGGACGGTATGAAAGGTCCTTTTTATTGATTGCGAATCGCAGCTTGGGCCGCAGCCAGTCTGGCGATGGGTACACGGTAAGGAGAGCAGCTGACGAAGTCGAGGCCGAGACGGTGGCAGAGATCAATGGATTCTGGATCGCCGCCGTGTTCACCGCAGATACCGATGAGAAAATCAGGTTTGACGCTTCTCGAACCTTCGATGGCAATCTTCATCAGTTTGCCCACGCCCTTTTCATCCAAGGTAACAAAGGGGCTGACGGGCAAAACCTTTTGTTCCACATAAGTGTGGAGGAATTTCCCTTCCGCGTCGTCCCGAGAGAAACCGAAGCTGGTCTGGGTCAGGTCATTGGTGCCGAAAGAGAAGAAGTCCGCTTCCGTTGCCAGTTCATCCGCGGTCAGGGCGGCACGGGGTACCTCGATCATGGTGCCGACGGTATATTCAAAATCAATTTTCGTTTCTTCCTTCACTTGGGCGGCGATATCATCGATGATGGCTCTTAAACGATGAAATTCGTTGATATGGACAACGAGAGGCACTTCCACTTCGGGGAAGACTTCAAACCCTTCTTTGGTCAGCTGAGCGACGGCTTCGAAAACTGCTCTGGCCTGCATATCGTAAATTTCAGGATAGGTGATACCGAGACGGCAGCCGCGATGACCGAGCATCGGATTGAATTCGGAAAGCGCCTCCACTTTCTTCATCAGTTCTTCCCTTTCGGCGATGACGGCGGGATCACCGCCTTCGCATTTCAGCGTGGAGGGGCGGGTCTAAGAAGCGGATGGTCACAGGAAATCCTGCCATGGCTTTCAGGATGCCGTAAAAATCGCTTCTCTGCATCGGCAATAATTTTGCCAGCGCTGCCTTTCGGCCTTCCACGTCCTCTGCCATGATCATTTCCTGAACCACAGGAAGACGATCCAAGTCCATAAACATATGCTCCGTCCTGGTGAGGCCGATGCCGTGGGCGCCGAAAGCGCGGGCTTTTAAAGCATCCGGGGGATTGTCGGCATTGGCGCGGACATCAAGTTTTCTAAATTCGTCGGCCCAACCAAGATATTCTTCGAATTCTTCGCCTTGGGCGGAAGCCGTCATCGGCACTTCGCCTTTGAAAATGCGGCCGGTGGCGCCGTCAATGGAGATCATATCCTCTTCGGTGAGGGTATCACCGTTGATCACAACCTTTTTGCCTTCGGCATCGATTTTCAAAGCTTCGGCACCGCAAACAGCAGGCACGCCCATGCCTCTGGCAATGACCGCCGCGTGGCTGGTCATACCTCCATGACTGGTCAGGATGCCCTGGGCTTCCACCATGCCGTGAATGTCTTCCGGCGTGGTTTCCGTGCGCACAAGAATCACCTTTTGCCCGGCTTTGCCGAGTCTTTCGGCAGTGTCAGCGTCAAAAACGACGTTGCCGCAGGCAGCGCCGGGAGAAGCGGGAAGCCCTGTGGCAATGGCGGTCAGCTTCGCTTTGGGGTCAATCCCGGGATGGAGCAATTGGTTGATCTGGAGCGGATCAAGGCGCATCAAGGCTTCTTCCTTGGTGATCAAACCTTCTTCCACCATATCGACGGCGGCTTTCACCCCAGCGGCAGCGGTACGTTTGCCGTTTCTGGTCTGCAGCATGAAGAGTTTACCGCGTTCCACCGTGAATTCCATATCCTGCATGTCGCGATAATGGGCTTCTAAATTGGTGGCAATCTCTAAAAATTGAGCGTATACGTCGGGCATCTCCTGGGCAAGACTGGCGATGGGCTGGGGTGTCCGAATCCCGGCCACGACGTCCTCCCCTTGGGCATTGATGAGATATTCCCCGAAAAGTCCTTTTTCCCCGGTAGAGGGATTGCGGGTAAAGGCGACGCCGGTGCCGCAATCATTGCCCATATTGCCGAAGACCATGCATTGCACGTTGACAGCAGTACCCAGGGCATCGGAAATCTTATTGGCTTTTCTGTAATAGATGGCGCGGTCGGAATTCCAGGAACGGAATACGGCCATGATCGCCAAAAGCAACTGCTTTTCGGGATCCTGGGGGAAGCAATCACCGGTACTCTTTTTGTAGATATCTTTAAAGGTAGCGATCAGTTTTTCCAAGGCCTCGGCGGTGAGTTGGTGGTCAAACTCCACGCTTTCTGCTTCTTTCAGCAGGGAAAGGGCTCTTTCAAAGGAGGCGCCATCCACGCCCATGGCGACATCGCCGAACATCTGAATAAAACGGCGGTAGCAATCCAGGGCAAAGCGGCGGTTGCCGGT
>CALFRX010000068.1 GCA_937919295.1 uncultured Peptococcaceae bacterium
ATGGGGGCTCGTCTCATCGGAGAGGCCATGGCCATGGAGATTGTCGATACGTTTTTGCATACGGCCTTTGCCGGCGGCCGTCACGGCGACCGCTTGGCTTTGATCGCGGAAATCGAAAGGAGCCGTTAAATGAGGAAGAGTTGGGATGAATATTTTATGGACATCGCCCATGCCGTTTCCACCCGTTCCACCTGTCTGAGACGGTGTGTCGGCGCCGTGGCGGTGAGTGAAGACAACCGCATCATCGGTACGGGTTACAACGGCGCTTTGGCGGGGACACCTCATTGCGACGTCACCGGCTGCCTCCGCCAGGAGCTGCAGATTCCCTCCGGGGAGCGGCAGGAAATCTGCCGGGCCCAGCACGCGGAAGCCAACGTTTGCAATATCGCCGCCAAATACGGCATATCGTTAAAAGGAGCGACGATGTATGTAACGTCGCAGCCCTGTGTTACCTGTATGAAAGCGATGGTTACCTCTGGCATCGAGCGGATTGTTTACGAAGGTGATTATCCTGACGATTTTGCCCGTCAGATCGCGGCGGAAGCAGGGGTTGAACTGAAAAAAGTAACTTCTGACCATAAGGAATGAGACGTATGAAAAAAAAGGTACTGCTGGTATTTGGGACGCGGCCGGAAGGCAGTAAAATGGCGCCCTTGGTCAAAGTATTGGAAAGGGATTGCCGCTTTGAAACCGTGGTCTGCGTTACGGCGCAGCATCGGGAAATGCTCGATATGGTGCTGGAATTATTCTCCATAGTACCTGATTATGATTTGAATATTATGAAGCAGGGGCAGGATCTCTTTGATATCAGCGCCGCTGTTTTGCTGGGTATGCGGGATGTGATCCGATCTTGCCGTCCCGATATTGTATTGGTCCACGGCGATACCACCACGACCATGGCGGCTTCGCTGGCGGCCTTTTACGAGGATGTCAAAGTTGGCCATGTTGAAGCAGGGCTGCGCACCGGCAATAAGCGCTCGCCCTGGCCCGAGGAGATCAACCGCCGTATTACCGATGTGTTGGCGGATTATTATTTCGCGCCGACAACCTTGAACCGTGAAAATCTATTGCAGGAGAACGTGCCGGAAGAGGCCATTTACGTTACCGGCAATACGGTAATTGACGCTCTGCATTTGGCTTTGGGAAAGGACTGTCCTTTGTATGAATGCGGCTTAAACGGCATCGACCTCTCGAAAAAGATCGTTTTGCTGACTTGTCATCGCCGGGAAAACTGGGGCGAACCCATGGAGCGAATCTTTCGCGCCGTGGCAACGCTGAAAAAGCGCAATCCTGAAATTGAGATCATCTTTCCGGTGCACAAAAACCCCCTGGTGCGGGAAACCGCCGCTCGGCAATTGGCAGGGAAGAAGGGGATTCACCTGATCGAACCTTTGGATTACCATCCTTTTTCGACGTTAATTAGTAAATCTTACCTTGTGCTGACGGATTCTGGCGGCATTCAGGAAGAAGCGCCGGCGGTGGGCAAACCCGTACTGGTGCTTCGCGATACCACCGAGCGGCCCGAGGCTGTAGCAGCGGGAACCGTGAAATTAGTGGGTACCAACAGCGAGAATATCTTAGCGGAAACCGAAGCCTTGCTGCGGGATGAAAAGAGGTATCAGGCCATGGCAATGAAAAAGAATCCCTATGGTGACGGTACCGCTTCCTGCCAAATTGCGCAAATTCTTGCGAAAAAGCTTTGAATTCCTCTTTGAGAGCAATATATTCAACTTGTTCTCGACAAATATGTTGACGTATAATAAGTGATATAGGTAAGAAAGGTGGAATAGCGTGAACCGGAAAAAACCTTCCGCGGAAAAAGGTTCTCCGCCGGCATATACCTATTTGCGAATTGCCTCGACCTTTGGGATTACCTTGGCGGCGAATATCTATATTTTAAGCGTACTCCTCGGCGGCTGGCTCGACGAAAGATATGGGACATCCGTTCTGTTTCGGCTGATTTTTCTTTTTGTCGCCTTGATTTCGGCTTTTATGTATTTGTGGAAACGCGTCGTGATTTCCGAAAGAGTTGAAAAAGAATTAAGAGCGGAAGCGGAAAAAGAAGAAGCGGAAAAGGAAGCCTTAGAACGAAAAATGGAATCACTTAGGAGGGGGTTGAAATGATCACCTTCTCTAATGTTTTGTTTTTTCTGGCCGGGCTGGTCTACGGCGGCGCTGTCGGCTTTCTCGGTCATAAAATCATCCATACCGCCGTGATGCGCGCTACCCCTACCAATGACAGGGAAGTTCTCCTGCTGCAACGCAGAATCACCATACGCTGGTGGATACGGTTTTTCATCGATATTGTCGCTTTGTTTGTTCTTTATAAAATACTCCCGATGCTCCTTGGCGCTGCTTTGGGCATCATTATATGCCAGAACATTTTTATTGTTAAGTATATTAAAAAAAAATAAAGAGGAGGTGAAAATTGATGGATGCAGTCATGCAAGTTGCCTCGTCGGAAGGGGTTCATTATTTAGCCGGCGGACACACCTTATGGGAAGCAAGCGCTTATGGATTCAACTTTTCATTTACCATGGGCCTCACCAAATGGATGGTTGTCTTTTGGGGCGTTATGCTCTTTATGATCATCGCGGGAACCATCGGCGCCAGGAAAAAAGCGCTGGTTCCTTCAGGTTGGCAAAACTTTTCCGAGTGGACCTACGGTGGTCTGTCAAACTTCTTTAGCAAGATGATCGGCCCGCATTTGGGGAAAACATTTGGTCCGCTGTTGGTTACGTTCTTTATCTTTATTTTATTGAGTAACTACTCCGGTATGTTGCCCTTAAATTTCTCCATGGATGAAGGGACGCTTTCTCTATCCAACCTTCAGGCGCCGACATCTGTTTTTAGTGTCACAGCAGGATTTGCACTCATTGTCTTTTTCTGTACGCACTTTGCCGGGTTTAAAGAGAACAAACTAAGGTATTTTAAGTTCTTTGTCTCCCCGATCGCGTTTATGCTCCCGTTTACCATCATCGATGTCGTCATTCATCCGTTTACATTGGCGCTTCGGTTGTTTGGTAACATCCACGGGGAAGAAACCGTTGTGGAACAGCTGATGCAGCTTTCCGTATTTGTCAACGGATGGGCACCTGCGATTATTGAAGTCCTGGGCATGCTCTTCGGCTTGATTCAGGCCTTGATCTTCTCGCTGCTGGCCGCGATCTATATTTCCGAAGCAGCGGAACACTTTTAATGAAACTTTACAATTGAATAATGAGAAAGATTATTATTTTGAAAATTTGCAAAACGCAAGTTTGAAAGGAGATTTCTACAATGGATGTTAATGGTTTTTATGCAATCGGTGCTGCTTTAGCTATTGGTTTATCGACACTTGGGCCTGGGATCGGTCAAGGTCTTGCTTCCGCGAAAGCTCTCGAAGGGATGGCTCGCCAACCCGAAATCATCGGTGACCTTCGTACCAATATGCTGATCTGCTTGGCCTTCATGGAAGCTCTTGCCATTTACGGTCTCGTATTCGCATTCATGCTCTTCGGTAAAATCGCTTAATGTTCGCCTTACCCTCGCGAGGGGTTGCCCCCGCGGGAGTGGACGTAACCTTTAAGAAAGGAGGGTATATTTGTGGAAATAGATTTTGCGCAAATGATCTTTGCGATTACAAACTTTATTATTTTAATGATCGCCATGTATTTTTTGATGTACAAACCGCTGAAACAGACCATGGACAAGCGTCAGGATAAGATCAAAGGCGAGATTGAAACTGCGGAACAACTGAAGGCCGACGCCGATCAAATGAAGGCGGAAATCACTGCCGAGTTGGCCAAGTCCCGTGAAACGGCGCAGGAAATCATTGTCAGAGCCGAAAAAACCGCCGAGGTGCAAAAAGATGAAATCGTTTTGGCCGCCAGAGCGGAAGCTCAAAAGATGATCGACAAAGCTCACGCCGAGATCAGGGAAGAAAAAGAAAAAGTTTTGGGTGAAATCCGGGATGAAGCCGCAACCCTCGCCATGCTGGCCGCGTCGAAGCTGATTGAACGCTCTTTGAACGATACGGACCATAAACAATTGGTAGATAAGTATATCGAAGAGGCAGGCGAAGTACAATGACAGACAGAACAGTAGCAAAAAAATATGCGAAGGCTCTCTATGACATTGGTACGGAACAGGGCAAAACTGAGATTTTCGCTGAAAATTTAAAAGAGCTTGCCGCATTGTTAGACGAAAGCAGAGAAGTCAACGAAATGCTTTCCAATCAGGCGATTCAGAACTCCGATAAGAAAAACGCCATGCGCGTGTTGATCGCCGATATGGATCCCCTGGTGAAAAATTTCGTTAATCTCGTATTGGACAAAAATCGTGCCGATTCTCTTCTATCAATGTGTGAAAGCTATATGGCTCTCCTTGAAGAACAGGAAAATATTCTTCATGCCGTGGTCAGATCTGCGGTTCCTCTCACCGATGAACAAATCGGTAAGATCGAAGATAAGTTCTCCAAGCTCATGGAACAGACGGTGAAAGCTGAAACCGCGGTGGATGCCGCTCTCATCGGCGGCGTACAAGTGCGCATTGGCGATACTGTTTACGACGGTTCCGTAGCCCATCATTTGAAACAATTGAGTGATTCTTTAAAAGAAACAGTGTTATAAGTTAGGGGTGAAAAGTTAATGAGCATCAGGCCGGAAGAGATCAGCTCGATATTAAAAAAGCAGATCGAAAATTATGAGGCCGCGGTGGAGGTATCGGAAGTCGGTACTGTCATCACCGTCGGCGACGGCATTGCGCGTATTTATGGCCTCGAAAATGCCATGTTTAACGAACTCCTGGAGTTTTCCAACGGTGTCATGGGTATGGTCATGAACCTGGAAGAAGACAACATCGGTTGCGTTATCCTTGGACCCTATACCGATATTGAAGAAGGCGATCAGGTGAAGAGAACCGGTAGAATCATGGAAGTTCCCGTTGGGGAAACCTTGATTGGCCGCGTTGTCAATACCTTGGGTCAGCCTTTGGACGGCAAAGGGGAAGTCAAAGCAACCGAACATCGTCCCGTTGAATTCTTAGCTCCCGGGGTTATTACTCGTCGTTCCGTTTACGAACCGATGCAGACCGGTTTGAAGGCGATCGACTCGATGGTTCCCATTGGCCGCGGCCAACGCGAACTGATCATTGGCGACAGACAAACCGGTAAAACAGCCATCGCCATTGATACCATCATCAACCAGAAAGGGCAGGACGTGATCTGCATCTATGTTGCGATCGGTCAGAAAGCCTCCACGGTATCGTCGGTTGTGGCGAAACTGGAAGAACACGGCGCCATGGATTATACCATCGTCGTTTCCGCTTCCGCTTCCGAACCGGCGCCCATGCTTTACTTGGCGCCTTATGCCGGCGCCGCCATGGGTGAATACTTCATGTATAACGGCAAAGCGGTGTTGATCGTTTACGATGACCTCTCGAAACAGGCCGTCGCTTACCGCGAACTCTCCTTGCTACTCAAGCGTCCGCCCGGGCGTGAAGCATATCCCGGGGATGTGTTCTATCTCCATTCCCGTTTGCTGGAACGCGCCGCGAAACTCAACGATGACTTCGGCGGTGGCTCCATGACGGCGCTGCCCATCATCGAAACAAAAGCCGGCGACGTTTCCGCCTACATTCCCACCAACGTGATTTCCATCACCGACGGTCAGATCTTCCTGACCACCGACTTATTCAATGCCGGGATTCGTCCCGCCATCAACGTTGGTATCTCCGTTTCCCGTGTTGGCGGTTCCGCCCAGGTGAAGGCCATGAAGCAGGTTGCCGGTTCCCTCCGTATGGACCTTGCCCAATACCGTGAATTGGCCGCTTTCTCCCAGTTCGGTTCCGACCTGGATAAAGCCACCGCCGCGACGTTAGCCCGTGGGGAAAGAATGACGGAACTCTTAAAACAGAATCAGTATGCCCCGATGGACGTTACCGACCAGGTCATCTCCATTTTTGCCGGCAGCAACGGATTCTTGGATAGCATCCCCGTTGATAAAGTTCTCGAATTCGAAAGACAAATGCTGCAGGATATCCATACCAATCATTCCGATATCTTTGATACATTGAAGAAGGAAGGAAAGATTTCCGACGAAACGAAAGCGGCTTTGAAAAAGGCAATCGGCCAGTTCAAAGAAGGCTTCGTACAATAATTCAGCCAATGTAGGAAGATACGGAAAGGTGGTGAATCCATATGGCAAGCATGAGTGATATCAGACGCAGTATCCGCAGTATCGAAAGTACCGGGCAGATTACGAAAGCCATGAAAATGGTCGCCTCGGCGAAACTGCGCAGAGCTCAGTCTGTCGTAATAGCGGCCAGGCCTTACGCCGGAAAAATACGTGAGGTTTTGGGTAACCTTTCCGAAAAAGGCTGCTCCTCTCATCCGCTCCAGGAAAAGAGAGAAGAAGTCAAAAATGTGCTTTACGTTCTTGTCACCGCCGACGCCGGTCTTTGCGGCGGCTTTAACACCAATTTGATTAAGTTGTGTGAAAAAACCGTCAAAAAACGCGAAGAAAGCTGCGCCATTTTGGCCGTAGGGAAAAAGGGCCGCGATTATTTCAAAAAACGCGGTTATCAAATTGCCGACGAATTTGTCGGTAACGGCGATTCCCCCGGCTTTGTTTTGGCCAGAACCATTGCCGGCGACGTCATCCGCATGTATACCGAAGGGGAATACGATGAAGTTCATTTGATCTTCAGCCGTTTCCGCTCCGCCATGTCCAACACCCCCACTGATTTGAAATTGCTTCCCATCGAACAGGAAGCCAAAGTAGAAACGGCAGATGCCGAAGAAAAAGGCATCAGCTCCGATTATATTTTTGAACCAGGGGAAGAGGAAGTGTTGAACGTGCTGCTCCCGGCTTATGTGGAAACACTTATTTACGGTGCGCTCATTGAATCCAAAGCCAGTGAGCTCGGTTCCAAGATGACGGCGATGAGCGCGGCGACGGACAACGCCAACGAACTCATTCAAAGCCTGACTCTGACTTTGAACAGAGCACGACAAGCTGCTATTACTACAGAAATTACCGAAATCGTCAGCGGCGCGGCCGCTCTCGAATAATTTGATCAGTCGAAAGACCTTTATCAATTTTTGAAGGAGGTTTATAAGGTGTCATTAGGAATTGTAAAAGAAGTCATCGGCGCCGTCGTGGACATCTCTTTTCCACCAGGACAGCTGCCGGAAATTTATAATGCGCTTAAAATCAATAGTGCTGATCAGGACACGGAAGAATCCCGCGCCCTGAAGATCAACATCACTCTTGAAGTTATGCAGCATTTGGGTAACGACACAGTACGTGCCGTTGCACTTTCCTCCACC
>CALFRX010000069.1 GCA_937919295.1 uncultured Peptococcaceae bacterium
GCGGTGGTAGATTTCCCTTCACCCAAAGGAGTGGGGGTAATGGCAGTAACTTCGATGAACTTCCCGTCAGGTTGGTTTTTGACGCGATCCATGATTTTGAGAAAATTCAACTTGGGAGTGCGACCATAGGGAATTATTTCATCAGGAAGTAACCCCATTTTTTCGCGAAAAGCATCGACAGAAGGTAATTCCTTTTCCGCGGCTTCCGCAATTTGCCAGTCTTTCATTACATTAGGATCAAGCATTGTTTTGTTCTCCTCTCGTTTTTAGTTTCTTTTCTTTCCTTTGTAAAGAAATTTTATCTTTCTTTTAATCTGCCGTGTTTTTGCTCTTTTCCACGACCTATTCATGAGTCATAATACAGTATGTTAAAAATCCGCTCATGAATCTTTATTGCTCTCTTCCAGAAAATTTTGCTCTATCCCATAAATACGATGTGTCTTACTTTATAAGAAATTGTTATATTATTTTATTATAAGAGATTTTGACGAAAAAAAAAGGTGAGTTTTTTGTCATGAATATAAACTTTGTAAAGAAAATAGATAAACAGGGCATTTCATCTTTTTTATTTTTCTTGTTTTGCGGTTCTACAACTTAAAATGGCCGCAACGGCTTTTCTTTTAGGACAAAAAGTGTATAATAGATTACATGAACAATATTTATGATCACCACATCCACTTAGGTTACGGTAATTCTCGCAAAAAAAACCGTAGCAGAAAATATGTGGGCACAGCCTTAGATAACGCTTATAACAACCTTTTGGAATACGCAGGCCGCAGCGTGATGGCCTTGAGAGACGGCGGTGACAAAGAGATGCTGGCCTTTCAATTACGGGAGGAAGCAAAAGACATGGGCATCTGCCTTTATTCCGCAGGCCGCGCCTTGGTGAAAAAGGGTCGCTACGGCATCCATTTGGGCAAACCGTTAAGCACCATGGACGATCTCAAAGGGGAGCTGAACTTTCTCCTGGAAAGCGGTGTCGATTGCATCAAGGTCATACAGTCCGGTCTTGTGGATGTTACCGGCAAGCCCCAGGAAATCTATGGTAGCTTCAGCGAAAAGGAGCTTATCTACATCCGGGAAACCACAAAGGAATGCGGCCTCCCCGTCATGGTTCATGTCAATTTTGCCAACGTCATCCGCTCCGTGGTTGAAGTGGGTATGGATTCCGTAGAACACGGCTATTTTATCACCGAGGATATTTTAATACTGATGGCCAAACATCATGTGGCCTGGACTCCCACCTTAGCGCCGTTTGCCAACGTGCTGACATACGGGAAAGCCATTCCCGGCTGGGATCAAAATGTCGTGAAAGATGTGGTAGCGAAGCAGAGCGCCATGGTAAAAAAAGCGGCTGCGCTCCATGTCCCCATCCTTTTGGGCAGTGATTCCGGCAGCAGTATCGTGCCTCACGGCCGCGGCAGCCAAGATGAATACGATCTCCTCACCCCATTGACAGGAGGTCACTTTGGCTAAATTTAGAATATACTGCTTCCATTTTTGAACAAAAACCCTTCTGTCATAAAAAGCCATAGGACAGAAGGGTTTCTTTGATAAAGAAAAATGTTGCCCCGGGATGAAACCAATCGCGTCGCTTAGGCATCGGTTTAACCGTTACCCGCGGCATTCAATAACGCGTCGGCCTGATGTAAGGAAACCGTACTGTTTCCGTCTCCTGATAGCATACGCGCGATTTCATGCCGGATATCCTTTTTGTCCAGGGTTTTCAAATGAACGGACACGCGTCCGTTTTCTTCTTTCTTCTCAATATAGTAATGATAATCCGCGTGTACCGCAACCAAAGGCGCATGGGTCACGGCAAAAACCTGCATCTCCTTGCCCAACAGTTTGAGTTTTTCGCCGACCCGGGCGGCGGTTTCTCCGCCCAGACCGCTGTCGATTTCATCGAAGATCATCGTCCCGATTGCGTCGAGATCGGCAAGAATGATTTTGGCGCCCAAAAGCACCCGGGAAATTTCCCCGCCGGAAGCGACTTTCGCCAAGGGCCGCAGATCCTCCCCTTTGTTCATGGTCGCCATAAAAGTTACGCTGTCTTTTCCCTCGGCGGAAACGGGAGCATCGCGGAGCATGACCGCAAACCGGGCATCCGGGAGCATCAGCTCTTTCAACTCCTTTTCGATGGCGCCGGAAAGGCGCTTACCGATTTGGCTGCGCAAATCACTGAGCTCCGCCGCGGCGGAGAAAAAGCTTTGGGAAGCCTCGGCTTCTGCCTTTTCGGCTTTCTCCATATAAAAATCGGCAGCGGTTAAAGCGGCGATTTCAACCTCGATTTCCCCCAGATAGCGGAGAATACCGTCGATGTCACTGCCGTATTTTTTTTCCGCTTTCCTGATTTCGCTCAAACGGTTTTCCAGCTCTTCCAGACGCTGGGGATCAATTTCAATGGCGTCGCGATAGCTTAAAATCTCCTCGGTGATATCCTCAAGGGTATAATAAATATCCTTCAGGGAGGATGCTGTCTTTTTCAGGGTTTGGTCTTTTTCGGCGATCCGGTCGGCAACGTTCATCGCCTGGTAAAGACTGTCGATAACACTGCCATTCTCATCGCCGCGGAGGCTGGCGTAAACGAATTGGGCCTCTTCGTAGCGGCTTGCGCTGCTGGCGAGGAGCGCGGCGGCCTCCCGCGCCGCTTCCTCTTCCCCGGCTATGAGGTGAAACCCCTCGATTTCTTTTTGCTGGTAGCAAAGGTAATCGAGGCGTTTTTCCCTGTCGCTCACTTTACTTTTCAGCTCTGTCAGGGCGCTTTTCTGCTCTTGCCAGAAAAGAAAGGCCTGCCGCACCTTTTCCTTCTGGGTGACGATCCCCTCGCCGCCGAAGGAGTCCAAAAGCTGCAATTGGGCTTCTTCTTTGAATAATAAAAAATGTTCTGTCTGGCTGTGGATATTCATCAACAACGGCGTCAACTCTTCTAAGAGGGATAACGTGATACGCCTGCCGTTGAGGCGTACGGTATTTTTGCCTTCGCTGCTCATTTCCCGGCTGATGACAATGGTCTCCCCGGTAACGCCGTTTTCCTCGCAGAATTCCTGCACCGCAGCGGAAAAAGGACCCGAAAAGGTTCCTTCCACCAAGGCTTTCCCGGTTCCCTGCCGTATCAGATCTTTATCGCTTTTGCCGCCTAAGAGCAGACCTACCGCATCGGTTAATAGCGATTTGCCGGCGCCGGTTTGGCCGGTGATGATATTCAGACCTTCGTGAAATTCAATTTGCAGATTCTCAATGAGAGCGAAATTCTCTACATAGATTTCGGCTAACATGATGCTCTCCGTTTCGTAGCCATCGTTTGGGCGATCAGTTCATCAATGTTTCGAATCGGGAGATAATGCCATTGACCAGCATTTTCTCTTTGATGATAATTAAAATGGTATCATCCCCGGCAATGCAGCCGACAAGCTCCTGCCAGCCACACTGATCAAGGCAGGCGGCAAGCCCCTGGGCCGTACCGGGCAGGGTTTTGATGACCACAAGATTCTCCGCGTTATCAATGGAAACAGCGTTATCAATAAACATGCGGCGCATACGCTCGGCAATATTGCCGACGGAAATATTCACCGGCATACTATATTTAGAAAAATTACCCTCAACGGGAATTTTGATTAAGCCAATTTCTTTGATATCCCGGGAAACCGTAGCCTGCGTCACATTAAAACCGTGCTGCTTCAGGCGTTCCGCCAATTCAAACTGTGTCCCGATTTCATCTTTTTCAATTATTTTCTGAATCATCTTTTGTCTGGATGCTTTTGTTCCCATGACCATACCTCTTTTTCTGAATTTCAATAAAAAGGGGCGCTTTTTCACGATTGGGAAACCTTGTTTCCGCAATCGCCCAATCAGCCGGAGACAGCGTTGCTAAAAACGCCTCTACCGCTTCCTTCTCTTCTTCCCCGCTTTGATGTCCCCAATAAAGCCCAATGAGAACAGCGCCCTCTTCT
>CALFRX010000070.1 GCA_937919295.1 uncultured Peptococcaceae bacterium
GATCTGGTCAATGTTGTTACGGCCTGATGCAGGGGCTGCTTTGTCCGTAACAACATTGACCAGATCCTGCATCAGGCCGTTGAAAATCGGACCGATGGCGGAAAAAGTGAGCCAAAAAATCACCGCCATAATGCAGAGAAAGATGGGCATGGCTAAGATACGGTGGGTCAGGAAGCGATCCATCCGGATGCTACGTTGGTGTCCTTTGGCTACCCCTTCCTGTTTCACATAAACCTTGCAGAGATTCTCGATAAACTCATAGCGCATATCGGCCAAAGCGGCTTCTCTGTCGGTACTGAGGGTATGTTCCATTTCGGCGACAATAGATTCGATGATCGCCATATCCTCCTCTTCCATGGAAAGTATGGCGGTGGCGGGCTTGTCCCCTTCCACCAATTTGGTGGCGGCAAAGCGCACCGGAATCCCTGCGGCGACGGCGTTTTCCTCCACGATATGGGCGACACTGTGAATGGCTTTATGAACAGCGCCGCGGCAAAAATCCATTTTCCGGGGCAGCGCCTTATTTTTCACGGTTGTTTCCATCACGGCGATGAGGTCTTCGATCCCCTCTTTTTTTGAGGCGGCAATGGGTACGATGGGAATACCCAAGGCGCGGCTCAAGCCTTCCACATCGATGCAGTGACCGTTGGCCCGGACTTCATCCATCATATTGAGGGCCAATACCGTGGGCAGGTTGAGCTCAATGAGTTGTAAGGTCAGATAGAGGTTCCGCTCCAGATTGGTGGCGTCGATGATATTAATGATCCCCTTAGGCTTTTCTTTCAATAGATAATCCCTGGTAACGATCTCTTCGGCAGTATAGGGAGAGAGGGAATAGATCCCCGGCAGATCGACCACCGTGATATCGTGATGGGAGATCAAACGTCCTTCTTTTTTCTCCACCGTCACACCGGGGAAATTGCCGACATGCTGATTGCTGCCGGTTAAGGCGTTGAACAGCGTTGTCTTTCCCGCATTCTGATTCCCGATCAGGGCAATTTCAAAGGACTCCATCGCGTTCCTCCACTACGATACAGCGGGCGTCTTCTTTCCGCAGTGTTAGCTCGTATCCTCTTAAAAAGACTTCGATCGGATCGCCCATCGGCGCAACTTTTCGAACCATTATTTTTGTCTTCGGTGTCAGCCCCATATCCAACAAGCGGCGGCGAAAACTCTTTTCGCAATGCACTTTTAGTATCACGCCGTAGGAGCCGACGGTCATCTCATCTAAGGTCATACAGTCCTCCCCAATCTCCTGAGTTAGTAACATCTAACATTGTTTTATCGTAGCGCGTTTTCCTCACAATGTCAATAGATACTCCCCATTACGACAAAATAATACCTCGGATCACTCCGAGGTATTGGTTGCGCAATTTAACTTTGTCCCCACCATTCCACAATGGGCCGCAAGTTTTCTTCCTTCACGCAGGAACCGCCTGCTTTCAGCAAAGCAATCATCTGGGCGTCCTTTGGTGAAAGCGTCCCTTTGGCCTCTCCTTTTTTTAGGGAGGACGCCGCCACGGCCATCATTTTTTTATAGATACCCGATAATTTATCCGGTTCGAGACCGCCCTGAAGATAAAAAAACGGTTTGCCGTTGATTTCGTTCTTTCTTTTCAGTTGGTCGATGTCCACTACCTCCGGGGGCGTCATGCCAACGGCGCAAACACCGCAAAGATCATAGGTCTTTGCCGCCTTTTTATAACCCTTAACTGTCTCGGCGCAAAGCCAGCCCATAAAAAACACTTCTTCCCCTTTTCCCAAAACTCCTTTGGCGTGCTGATTGGAGTAGACGGGTATATTCAAGATTTCTCCCAGCATCCGCCCATAGTTTTCCGTATGTCCGGCATTGGATTCGAATACGATAACAGCCATAACATTCCCTCCATATTTTATTTTTCGCCAATCATCAATGACGCGGCCAGATGAAGATCAGCCGCGGTGGTCAATTTCGGGTTGGCGGTTTCTGCCAAAACAATACCGACGCTCTTATTCTTTAATAAATAAGCCTTTGCGGCATCGGTCAAGACGCTTTTCTCCGCTTCCGTCAGGGAGGCGATGGTTTCGATCAACTCACCGACACGAAAGGTTTGCGGTGTTTGCACGGAAAACATCGTTTTACGGATCGGAATGTCGTCAACCTTTTTTCCGTCGGCGGAAACGAGTATTGTATCAATGGCGGGGCAGGCCGTGGTGACTCCGTCATAGGATGCCAACAGCTTAATATTTTCGGCAATGATTTTTTCTGTGACAAAGGGCCGGGCGGCGTCATGGGTCAGGACGATATCGTCTTTCTCGATGCCGAAAGCGGCGCTTAGGAAAGCGCAGGCATTCATCAAACTTTGTAAACGACTCTTGCCGCCGACGGTGACAAAGATGGGGGCTTCCGCGCCGAAAGCCTCTTTTAACAGGCGTTCCCCATAGTCAAGCCAGTCTTTATGCACAGCGACGACAACGCGATCCACCACGGCCGAACCGAGAAAGGCTTCCACGGTACGAACCAGCACAGTCTTACCTTCTATCTTCAAAAACTGCTTCGGCAAAGGAC
>CALFRX010000071.1 GCA_937919295.1 uncultured Peptococcaceae bacterium
CCTTTTGCCCGCAGCTGCCGGTGGAAGGAAATGGCAAAGCGGTGGGCTTCGTCGCGGATACGCTGAATGAGATGGAATTCCGGGCTGCCTTTGGGGAGCAGCAGCGGTGCTTCCTGATCCGGGAGCATCAACTCTTCTTCGCGCTTGGCCAAGGAAACGAAGGGAATGGCGGAGTGATATTTTTCCCTGATTTTCAATGTCGCGGAAAGCTGTCCTTTGCCGCCGTCGATCAGAAACAGATCGGGAAAATCAGCAAAGCCTGTGGTTTTCCCCGCCTGTTTTTCCTCGATGCCTCGTTTAAAACGGCGATCCAGCACCTCATTTAAAGAGGCAAAGTCGTCGATCCCCACCACGTTCTTAATTTTAAATTTGCGGTATTGATCCTTTTTCGGCTTGCCGTCGATGAAGACGATCATGGAGCCAACGGTATAGGCTCCCTGGACGTGGGAAATATCGTAGCATTCGATGCGCCGGGGCGTATAAGGCAGTTGCAACGCGCCGCGAAGATTTTCTAAGGCCGCGCAAATATCGGTATCGTCCTTGTTTTTATCCCGCTTTTCCTCTGACAACAGTAAGGCGCCGTTCTTTTCCGCCAGCTTCAGCAACCGCTGCTTTTCCCCTTTTTGAGGTACAAGGAAATGGACGGGACCTTCCCGGCGGGAAGTTAGAATTTCCGTGACGACTTCGCTTTCCGCAGGCAGTGTCGTAACGTAAAGCTGGCGGGGAATCCGCCGGTCGCCGCCGTAGAATTCCGGCAGAAACAAGCGCAGAATTTCCCCGTCGTCCTGGTCGCCGCAACCGGTGAAGAGGCGGTGCTCCCGACCGATCAGGCGGCCGTTGCGGATGAAGAAGACCGTCACCACGGCCTCTTCCCCCTCCCTGGCAACGGCGATGATATCCCGGTCGTCCCGGACGTTGGCAGCGGAAATCTTCTGCTTGGCCAAAACGGCGTCAACGGCTTTTAGTTGATCACGGCAGGCGGCGGCTTTTTCAAATTGCAGATCCTTGGCGTAATCTTCCATTTTTGCTTTGAGCAGACGCCGGATCTCGCCGCTGTCGCCGCTTAAAAAACCGTCGACAGCCTTGACCGTTTCCCCATAATCCTTTTGTGATATTTTCCCCATACAGGGACCGGGGCAGTTGCCGAGGTCGTAATTGAGACAAACCCGGTTTTTCGACCGCCCCATTTTCACCCCGCAACTGCGCAGGGGGAAGAACTGTTTCAGCAGCGCCACGGTATCGTTCATCGCCCCCACATTGGTATAGGGGCCGAAATACTTTCCTTTGTCGTTCTTATACTGCCGCGTGACGATGAGCCGGGGATAGGCTTCCCCTAAGGTCAGCTTCAGATAGGGATACGTCTTATCGTCCTTCAGCATGATGTTGTATCGCGGGCGGTAACGCTTGATCAGATTGCATTCCAAAAGTAGCGCTTCCGTGGCGGAATCCACCAAAATGATTTCAAGATCGCAAGCTTTTTCCCGCATGGCCAGAGTTTTAGGGGCCATGTTTTTGCCGTCCAAAAAATAGGAAGAGACCCTCGCTTTCAGGCTCTCGGCCTTTCCCACGTAGATCACGCGGCCCTCTTTGTCTTTAAAGAGATAAACGCCGGGATGCACCGGGAGATTCTTCAATTTTTCCTGCCAAAAAGATTTATCCATTTTCGTTTAATTTCGCCTTTAAGAATTGCCCTGTATAGGAACGCTCATTTTCGGCCACTTCCTCCGGGGTGCCACTGGCAATGACGGTGCCTCCCCCACTACCGCCTTCGGGACCCAGATCAATGATGTAATCCGCGGTTTTGATGACGTCGAGGTTGTGTTCGATGACAACCACCGAATCACCGCCGTCCACAAGGCGGTTCAAGACGTCGAGGAGACAGGCAATGTCAGCGCTATGCAGCCCCGTGGTAGGCTCGTCAAGAATATAGATGGTGTTGCCGGTGCTGCGGCGGCTCAATTCCGTGGCCAGCTTCACCCGCTGGGCTTCACCGCCGGAGAGGGTTGTGGCGCTCTGCCCCAGCCGGATATAGCCCAACCCTACATCCTGCAGGGTTTTCATTTTACGATAAATTTTCGGAATGTTTTCAAAGAAATCACAGGCCTCGTCAACGGTCATCGCTAAGATGTCGGCAATGCTCTTCCCCTTGTAGGTGGCTTCCAAGGTCTCCCTGTTGTAACGCTTGCCCTTGCAGACCTCGCAGGGAACATAGATATCGGGGAGAAAATGCATCTCAATCTTGATGATGCCATCGCCCTGGCAGGCCTCACAGCGGCCGCCTTTGACATTGAAGCTGAAACGGCCTTTCTTATAGCCTCGGGCGCGGGCCTCTTTCGTTTCGGCGAAGATGTCGCGGATATGATCGAAAACCCCGGTATACGTCGCCGGATTGCTCCGGGGCGTACGACCGATGGGACTTTGGTCAATATCGATGACCTTGTCCAAATAGTGAAGACCGCGGATCTCGGCGAAATTCTCCGGCGAGATCCGAGCTCGGTTCAATTGATGGGCCAGGGTATGATAGAGGATATCGTCGATGAGGGTGCTTTTGCCGGAGCCGGAAACGCCGGTTACGACTACGAATACGCTTAGGGGAATTTTAACGTCGATCTGTCGCAAATTATTTTTGTGGGCGCCGATGATCTCAATGGCCTTGTCCCTGACGGGACGGCGCTTTTTCGGCACCTCAATTCTCTTTCTGCCGGAGAGGTAGTCGCCGGTAAGGGAATTTTCCTTCTCCATCATTTCCCGAGGCGTGCCGCAGGCCACCACTTGGCCGCCGTGAATGCCGGCGGCGGGACCGATGTCGACAATGTAATCGGAGGCACGCATGGTCTCCTCATCATGTTCCACAACGATCACCGTATTGCCGAGATCCCTTAAATGATGCAGCGTCTCAATGAGCTTGGCGTTATCCCGCTGGTGCAGGCCAATGCTGGGTTCGTCGAGGATGTACAAAACCCCCATCAACGAAGAACCGATCTGGGTGGCCAGGCGGATGCGCTGGGCTTCGCCACCGGAAAGGGTGCCGCTGCTGCGGGAGAGGGTCATGTAGTCGAGACCTACGTTCGCCAAAAACTTCAAACGCTCTTTAATTTCTTTCAGCACCTGTTTGGCGATGAAGGCCTCCCGCTCCGTCAGTGCCAACTGTTGGAAAAAATCCACGGCTTCCCGAATGGAAAAGTCAGTGACTTCGGTGATGTTGAGCCCCCCCACCGTCACGGCCATACTCTCCTTTTTAAGGCGTTTGCCATGACAGTCGGTGCACGGTTTGAAGGACATATATTTTTCAAATTCTTCCCGGATATAGTTGGAATTCGTTTCTTTGTAACGGCGCTCGTAATTGTTGATCAGCCCTTCCCAGCTGGAGTTGTAAGTCCTTTTTTCCCCGTCGTGATGTTCGTAAACCACTTTGATGCGGCGGTTTTGGGGCATACCGTAAAGGAGCACCTGCATGTCCTCGGCGCGCAGATCTTTGACGGGAGTATCCAGGGAAAAGCCGTATTCTTTGGCCACGGCGGTCAGACATTGATAAAACCAGCTGGACATATTGCCGATGTTCAGCGTCACGATGGCGCCCTCGTTGATGCTGAGGTTCTTGTTGGGAATGACGAAATCGGGATCAATTTTCATGGTGAACCCAAGGCCGTCACAGCTGGGGCAAGCGCCAAAGGGGCTGTTGAAGGAAAACATCCGGGGTGTCATTTCGCCGATGCTGACATTACAGTCGGGACAGGCGAAATTGCGGCTGAAGAGCCTCGTTTCTTTACCGATGATCTCCACTTCCACGAGACCTTCCCCTTCGTTCAAGGCCAGTTCCAAAGAGTCGCTTAAACGGCGGTTCATATCCTCTTTGATCACAAGCCTGTCGACGATGAGGGAAATATTGTGTTTCACCTGTTTTTTCAGGATGATCTCCTCGTCAAGACTGCGCATTTCCCCGTCAACCAAAACGCGGACAAAACCCTTTTTCTTCGCGTTCTCAAAAAGTTTCTGATATTCCCCTTTTCTGCCCCTGACGAGAGGCGCTAAAATCTGGATCTTCGTCGCTTTGGGCAGTGCTCTAACGACGTCGACAATCTGGTCAACGGTCTGCCGTTCAATGGGCTTACCACATTGAGGACAATGGGGATGACCGATCCTTGCGTAGAGCAGACGCAGATAGTCGTAGATTTCAGTCACCGTACCCACGGTGGAACGCGGGTTTTTGCTGGTGGTTTTCTGATCAATGGAGATGGCGGGGGAAAGACCCTCAATATAGTCGACGTCGGGCTTTTCCATCTGCCCTAAAAACTGGCGGGCATAGGAGGAGAGGCTTTCCATATAGCGCCGCTGACCTTCGGCATAAATCGTATCAAAGGCCAGGGAGCTTTTGCCGGAACCGCTGATGCCGGTGATCACCACCATCTTGTCCCGGGGAATTTTGAGATCGATATTCTGTAAATTGTGCTCTCTGGCGCCTTTGATCGTAATAAACTCGTTCATAGATTACAATTCCTGTTCTTCCTGTTCTTCTTGGTTTGTGATTTTTTGCGTACCCCTGGCCGCTGCCCTCAACTCCATGATCATATCCCTAAGTTCCGCCGCTTTTTCAAAATCAAGGCGCTTGGCCGCCTGCTTCATTTCTTTTTCCAGGGAAGCGATGACCCGTTCCCGCTTCTTTTTATCCTTCACCCACTGGGAAAGAAGCTGTTTTTCGCCTTTTTCCTCATAGGTGACGGCGATGTTGTCCCGCACATCCTTGATGATGGTTCTGGGTACAATGCCATGGGCTTCGTTATAGGCTTTTTGGACTTCTCTGCGGCGGTTCGTCTCGCCGATGGCCTTTTTCATCGAATCGGTAATCCGATCGGCATACATGATCACCGTGCCGTGATCGTTACGGGCAGCGCGGCCAATGGTCTGGATCAGAGCCCGCTCCGCCCGAAGGAAACCTTCCTTATCCGCGTCTAAAATGACCACCAAAGAAACTTCCGGCAGATCGAGACCTTCTCTTAAAAGGTTGATCCCTACCAGCACGTCGTAAGTGCCCAGGCGCAGATTGCGAATGATCTCCGTCCGCTCCAAGGTTTTTACATCGTAATGCAGATAATTGACTTTGATGCCGGTTTCCTGCAAATATTTGGTAAGATCCTCTGCCATTCGTTTGGTCAGCGTTGTGATCAAAACCCGTTCGTGCTTGGCGATGCGGTCGTTGATTTCCGCGGTTAAGTCGTCGATTTGGCCGGCGATGGGGCGCACCTCCACTTTGGGATCAAGGAGCCCCGTGGGACGGATGATCTGTTCCGTAATCCTGGCGTTTTGCGCCAACTCGTAATTGCCCGGCGTGGCGGAAACGTAGACGATGCGGTTGATCTTCTTTTCAAATTCCTCAAATTTCAGCGGGCGGTTATCCAAGGCCGAAGGCAGACGGAAGCCATAGTCGATCAAAACTTCTTTCCGGGCCCGGTCCCCCCGGTACATACCGCCGATTTGGGGAATGGTCACGTGGCTCTCATCGGCGAAGAGCAAGAAATCATCGGGGAAAAAGTCCAGCAGGGTATAGGGGGCTTCCCCCGGCTGCCGGCCGGTGAGATGGCGGGAATAGTTTTCGATGCCCTGACAGTAGCCGACTTCCTCCATCATCTCCAGGTCAAAGCGGGTGCGCTGTTCCAGGCGCTGGGCTTCTAAAAGCTTGTTGGCGGCGCGCAGTTCGTTTAGGCGCTCCTCCAATTCCCCCTTGATGTTTTCCACCGCGATCTTCAGCTGCGCTTCCCCTGTGACATAGTGAGAGGCCGGGAAGACCATCACGTGGCGAAGATTGTGCAAAACCTCGCCGGTGACGATATCCGTCTCCACAATGCGTTCGATTTCATCGCCGAACATCTCCACGCGCAGGATCTGTTCTGTGGCGGAGGCAGGATAAATTTCCAAAATATCCCCTCTTACCCGAAATTCCGAACGGTTTAAATCCATATTATTACGCGTGTACTGAATGGAGATCAGCTTTTTGATGATCTCATCGCGATCAATGGCCTGTCCCTCCCAGAGGCTCACCGCCATGGTACTGTAGTCTTCGGGGTTACCAAGACCGTAGATGGCGGAGACGCTGGCGACGATGATCACGTCGCGCCGCTCGAAGAGAGAGGCCGTGGCGGCGTGACGGAGACGCTCGATTTCATCATTGATGGAAGAATCTTTTTCAATATACGTATCGGTGCGGGGAACATAAGCCTCGGGCTGATAATAATCGTAAAAACTGACGAAGTATTCCACGGCGTTTTCCGGAAAAAACTCCTTAAACTCACCGCAAAGCTGCGCGGCCAAGGTCTTATTATGCACCATCACCAAAGCGGGACAGTTCATTTTTGCGATCACGTTGGCCATGGTAAACGTCTTGCCGGAACCGGTGACCCCCAATAAGATTTGATCCCGCTCCCCCTGATTAAGGCCAAAAAGCAAGGAATCGATGGCTTGCCTTTGCCCACCAGCCGGTTGATAAGGAGCTATTAATTTAAATTTTCCCATAGCGCAAATAAAATCCTTCATAAAATAGATATACTAATTTATTATACCATATTTTCAGTCTTTTGACGCGCTTTTTAGTATATTTTGGAATACCGTTTTCTCCAAACGGGAAATACTTTCAAAATCCATGGCGCCGCTGTAAAACAACTCCAGGTCATCATGGAGACGGTGGGCTTTATCAATGGCTGCGGCGCCCCGCTTGATGGCGTCGTCTCTTTTTTCCACCAGTTGCTGTTCTTCCTCCTTGGTCTTTTCTCCAACAAAAGCGATGATGCGGTCGCCCTCCCTGATTTCCTCCGCGGGCAGGATCTCCGCTGCCGCCACCGCGGCGTCAAGGGCGGGGAGCACTACCATGACCACTTCATCGGGGTGAATGTACCCGTGGTAAACATCCATGGAGACGCTATATTTTTCCGCGGCGGCCATCACGGCCTGGAAATATTTTTGTTGACCCAAACCGCGTTTGCCCCGGAGAAAATAACGTTTTTCTATATCGCGGCAGATATCAAAAGTCAGATCCCGAATACCGGAAGGCGTCACCGCGGCGGCGAAGAGATGTCGGGTCACACTGTTTTCACCGCCGAAAATGCTCTTTACGACAGCCTCGATTTCCGCTTTGTCGTCTTTGTTCTCCTGCTCTTTTCGGAGCCGCAGAAGTTCACCGTCATAATCCCCGGCGGCTTTCAGATGGTCGTATGCCTGTTCAAAGGTGTCTTTGATGCGATCAGTCAGAGCAATAATGGCGGCACTGTCTTTGACCAGGGCGCCGTTTCGCCAATAATCCCCGAAATTCAGGATGACTTCCCGCACGCCGGGGTAAACAGGATCCATGGTATGGGGAGCCGTACCGTCGATGACGGCTGTGGAGAGCGCCGGGATCAAGAGTCCGTCCAGGGAATCATCGTCGGAAGAGCATTGCCAAAGCTCCACATTGAAGCCGCGATCACGAAAGGACGCGGCGAGATGGCGCATAAAGGTGGATTTTCCCGTACCGGGTCCGCCTTTTAAAATATAGATCCAATCCATGGCGCCAAGGCCGCTGTGGTAATAGGAGTAAAACCCCGCGGCGCTGTTATTGCCGGGAAATACGGTGATGGCAGAACCTTTCATAAAAAAACCTCCCGCTGCCGTTTTCCCTGAACTATATGTCGAAATGGCTTCTTTTATGAAAAAGGCCGGCATATTTCCGAGGAAATATTCCGGCCAAAGGAAAGAGAAAGAATACACAGAAGAAGGGATTAGAAGGTTTTGTCAATCAATAAACCTTACATATCTCACGCGCCAGCCGACGCGGTTTCGATATCCGATTGTTTTGCCGCCGCAAGTTCCTGGTCTTTTTCTGCCAGGATGCGGGCGCGGGGTACAGCGATCTTCGTGGCGAGGAAAACCGCCAGACAGCCCGCGAGGAATTTCCCGGTCATTACCGGCAAAATCAGAGAGGGCTGGAAATTCGCTGTAAAGGATAGGTGGTCGCCGATGAGGAAGGCGGAGCAAACAGCGTAAGCGATACATTTGACCTTGTCTTCCGGCACCAGATCCTTAACAATGGCAAAGAGCGCCAGAATATTGGCAGTGGCTGCCAGGATCCCGGTGGTGGCGTCGGCGGAAAGCCCCAACCGTCTGCCGAGAGCATTCAGGGGACGGTGCAGATAGATCTGAATCATATAGACCATGGGGAACGCTCCGCAGAGCATAATGCCGATGTAGCCGGCAACTTCCAAAGCCCGGAAGGTTTCCTCGGAATCGGCAATGATGGGATCAAAGCCCCAGTGACCGATGACCCCGGAAAAGAAACCGGTGAAGTATTCCACTACGGCAAAGACGAAAACGAGACGTAAAGTAGAGTCCATGGCTTTCCCGAAAACGAGGAAGCCTCTGATCATGGCATTGGGTCTCAGCAGCAAACCGATGGCGATGGCCACGCAGAAGATAATCAGCGGAACCAGGTTACGGAAGATCAGACCGAAAGTGAGGGCCAGCTGATAGGTGCCGGCGCCGCCGGTGTTCACGACCTCACGAACCATGGGATCGGTAAGAGCGATGATCACGCAGGAGATGAAAACACCCACAGGGATGGTGAGCATCCCGGACATTACACCGAGAGCGAGGTATTTGCGGTCCTCCTTCTTCAGCATCTTCAATGCGACGGGAATACTGAAAACAATGGTGGCGCCGGCCATATAACCGGTCATCATCGCCATAATCCAGCTTTCCCTCGTTGCCGCGATGGCATCGGCCAATTGATAGCCGCCCATGTCCACGGCAATGATGGTGGTTGCAGCCATGGAAGCGTCAGCGCCAATGGCTTCGTAAATCGGACCAAACACACTGGTCACAAAGCCCGTCAAGAACGGGGCCGCAGCCAGAATCCCGGCAACGGGCAGAAAAATCGGACCGATTGAATCGATCCCTTCTAAAAATTTCTGACCGATGGGATGATCCTCTTTTACGATGGAGAACACGGCGCCTGTGACAGCACAGGCCATAATAATGTAGATAACGATTTGACCAAATAATTCCATATGAGTCCTCCCCTATAATATTTTTATGATTACATTTTATCATCTCTAAAATCAATGTAAATTCGCCGAAAAGACCAAATATCAACGAGACATGCACAAAAAAGGGAAAAAAAAGTGCGAAAATACTCCTTTTGTTCTATAGGTTTACCGGATTTACGAAAAAACTCCCTGCCGTTTTTTGGTAAAAACAGCAGGGGTTTCCGGTAAATGGCCGATTTTTAGTATAGCAAAGAAAGGTTGTTCAAACAGTTCTCTTGCGACAGCAAAGGAACAAGATTACTTTTGAATGGAGGTCCCTTCCTTGATCAATTCTTCCTTGGCCAGGGTTTTGGCAACAGGAACCGCGATCTTTGCCGCCAAAAGAATGCCAAAACAACCGCCGATGAACTTGCCGACCATAATCGGCAGCGCCAGGGAAGGCTGGTATAAATCGGTAAAGAGCAGATGGTCTCCAAGGAGGAAAGCGGCGCAAACGCTATAGGCAATACATTTGATCTTATCCTCCGGCGTCAGATCGCGGACAATACCGAGAAGAGCGATGACATTGGCGCTGGCCGCCAAAATCCCGGCCATGGCCCGGATGGATAAGTGAAAGGAACGGCCAATCAGTGCCAGGGGTTTTTTCAGATACGTTTGCAGAATATAGACAAAGGGGAACGCCCCGGCCAGCATGATCCCGATGGAGCAGGCAACTTCCGCCGCCCGGTATAAGTTGGTCTGATCGGCCATGATGGGATCAAACCCCCAGTAACCGAAAACTTCCGAAAAAAGGCCGGTACTGTACTCGATCATCGCCAGCACAAAAATGATGCGCAGGGTAAAATCCATAATATTGCCGAAAATAAGGAATCCTTTGATCAACGCTTTCGGCTTCCATTTTAACAAAATCAGGAGCAAAACGCTGATGATGATCAGCGGCAGTAAATTTTTTAAAATCAGGGCGAAGGAGAGACTCAGCTGATACGTGGCGTTAAGGTTTTTGCCAACAAACTCTCTGATCGCCGGCTGAGAAAAGGCGATAAAGAGACAGGAAGCGAAGACGCCCACGGGAATCGCCATAAAACCGGAGATCGTGCCCAGAGCCAAATATTTTCTGTCTTCGTAGTGCAGGATCCTTAAAGCCACGGGAATGCTGAAGACAATGGTGGCTCCCCCCATATAACCGACGATCATCGCCATGATCCAGCTTTCTTTCGTCGCCGCAATGGCTGCCGCCAGCTCGTAGCCGCCCATATCCGTGGCGATGATCGTCGTCGCCGCAATGGCAACGTCGGAGCCGATGGCCTCGTAGATGGGGCCGAAAAATTGTGTGATCATGCCGTCGATAAATGGCGCGGAGACTAAAATCGCCGCCACCGGCAGAAAAACCGTACCAATCGTATCAAGACCTTCAAAGAACTTTTTACCCAAAGGATGGTCTTTATTGACGATCGAAACGATCACGCCGCATACGGCGCAAGCCATGATGATATATACGATTGTTTTCTCAAATAGTTCCATCGAAATTCACTCCGTCTCCCCATCCTTTATTTTAACTGCAAATTCTTATCGGATATCGTCTCATTGAACAGCCGCATCAATCCCGCCCTGTTTTTTAAGCTCGTTTTTTCATAAATGCTCAGAATATGCTTTTTCATCGTACTCTCGGCGATGGAAAGCAGAATACAGATTTCATTGTTTTGGCGGCCTTCATAGATCAATGTCAGCACTTCCAGCTCACGATTGGTCAGATGATGCTTCTCCGCGATCCCGGCAACGATTTTATGGATGATCTCCTGCCAGACAATGCCGTCGTCTTTTTCTCGCTGTCTTTCCTGGAAGAGGCGGAGGGCAAGATGATCTTTCAAGATATCGAGGATACGCACTTCAACATCGGTAAAGTCACCGTTTTCATAATTCCGCATCAGAATCACGCAGCCTTCGTAATGGAATTCGTAGGAAAGTACAATCATCAAGAAATACTGGATATCGTATAGCTTACAGTATTCCAAAAACGGTTCATTCAAAAAGGCCTCTTTTTTTAGGTAGTAATCGGAGAAACGAAAAACCTTGTTGAGCCCGGATTCAAAGACCCAGCGCAAATTGACAAAATTTGTCTGCAGCCCCGGAACGTCGGTGACCTTCCGCTTTGTACCCATGCGATCGTGGTGAATAGGATATCCCAGGTGGTTTTCACCGTCGGGCAGGCAAAAGACGGAGTACTGGCAGGGAATGAAGGTATCGAGCATATTCAAAAAGAACTCCCGCATCTCGTCACGGTCCGTGATCCGATTGACCTGATAAATTAAACTATTCAGATAATTCCAGTCAATTTCAGAAAAACTCATAAAATGACTCCGTTTCCCCCACTAAAAACTACATTTACAAAATAATCGGCATTGCTTTTGCGCAATTTCACAAAACAAGAATCACTATTTTCATTATAAAGAAAAAAGATCACAAAGAAAATAGTCCTAAAGTTCTATTCCATCGCTGTTTTCCTCCATTTTGGGCCCATCATACACGCGAAGCACACAGAAAACAGCATTGATTTCCTACTGACAATACACTATAATAAAAGAAGTTTCAGCAAAGGAGAAGATATGATGAAAAAAATTCTTTTGGCACTCCTCGCCGCACTGATGATTTTTGCCTTCAGCGCCTGTGGCAATACAGACGACCAGACAGGAAAAGATAATAACGAGGACAAGAAAGAAAACGTTGCCTCTGACAGCGATTTAAGTGCTGATGAAGAAAAACCCAGCTACACTTCGGACGGCGACCTCATTGAGGAAAAAGAACGTCCCGCCTCTGATTCAGACTTAACGGAAGACGGCGAGACCGCTAAATAAAGCAAAAAAAGGAAGAAAAAAGGAAAACCGGGAAATCGTTTCATACGGTTTACCTTTCTTTTTGGGAAAAATCAAGAATTGCCGATGATGTCAATTATTATCTATTAATATTTTAACATATATTCTTTAGAATTGCATTGAGATATGAAAAAAGGGCGACTCCCATGAAAAAAACGCTTCAATATTTTCTCAGAGGCAAAAACAACATCAATTATTACAATAATGTCGTGAACGGCCTTGTTACGATTATTTTTATATTCATCACAACCGAACTGGTACTTTGGGTTTCTTTAAGCCAAATCGTCAGCGACCGGGGACACCTGGCGCTGATGATTTTCGGTTTCTGCAATTTTATGCTCTTTAGCGGCAGTTTCTTCTATTATTGGACTTGCCGCAATTACGGCAAAGATATCGAAAATCTGCTGCCCTCCATCAACCGCTACCACCGCAGCTTTTTTTCCTTTCAAGATGAGATTCTTGTCGACTACGTATTGGCCCAGCTCTTAAAGGGAAAATATCCCCCGGAAAACTACGAGGAATATTTCGCGAACAATAGCACCTACGACTTTATCAACAGCGAATACCGGGTTGTGGTGATCATCCCTGAAAATGAATACGACAACAATGCCGAGGCTTTTCGTATTTGCTGCCTGGCCTTAAACGATATCGCCAAAGATTCCCTCTCCGTCTACATGCTGGAAATCGATACGATGCTCGTAGGCATCTGCTTCCCCAAATACGGGCAATCTTTTGTCGTCAGCACCAACTGGTTGGAAATGACGCGGTTTTTTCAGTACGTTCAGGTGAAAGTAGAAGAAAACACCGACGTTCACTTGAATATCGCCGCCGGCGGTCGCCATAAAGGCCTCGCCGCCCTGGCCAAAGCCTTTAACGAAGCCATGAGCGCCCATAGATACCAAGAAATCTTCAGCGACGATAACTGCCTGGTTTTCTATAACAACATCAACTTCCCCGATCAGCCCGACGATAGCGTTTACGAAGACGACGATTGGTATGAAAGCGAACGGAAAATGCTCTATGCCATCAATAACGGCGATTATGAAGCAGGGGAAGCAATCATCGACGAAATGTGCGCCATGATGAGCCATATCAGCAACCAATCATTCCAACTGATGAAGTATAAAGCCTTCGGCCTCATCAATACGCTTACCATCGAATTGATGAAAAAGAGGACCTTAGACAATGAATTGATGAACATCAACGGCTGCTTTCATATCTCTCAATGTAAATCCGTCCATGAACTGACGCGTTCCGTCAGAATCATCTACAAAGCCATTGAGGCGGAACTGAAATCCCAGGAAAGCGAAGTCTCCGCCAATACGAACAAACGCGTGGCGGAAATCATGGCCTATATTCAAGAAAACCACACCAATACCGATTTAAATATTGTCTACGTCGCGGAACATTTTAATTTAACACCGGCCTACCTCTCCCGGATTTTCAAAAAGGAAACCGGCGTTGGTCCCGCCGAATACCTACAGATGATCCGCATAGAAGCAGCAAAAAAATTGCTGCTTTCTTCCGATCTGACCATTCGGGAAATTTCCGAAATTGTCGGCTATCAGTACGTTCTCACCATGAACCGGGTATTCAAAAAAACGCTGGGCGTCACACCTTCCCAATACATTGCAGAGAACAAAAATGAAGCGTAACACGGTTTTCAAAAATAGCCCTTTTCTTCGAGACAAATTGCCTCGAAGATTTTTTTTGCAAAGAATTCGCATACAAAGTAGAACATAGTCAATTCTTGTCGAAACCCATCAAAACTTGTCTACCTCATAAAATGATCTCCCGATATCAATTTTTGCTGATTTTCATGTGGAAAATTTTGCGCTATGATGGTTTTGGTTCGATGAACCGAATACGCAAAGAAGGAACAGGTGAACATTCATGAAAGGCAAAAACTACTGTAAACTGCATACGGAAGAGATGAAGCAGTACCCTCCTTTTACGTCCCAGTCGATATTAACGACAACCAGCGACGTTACCGCCATGGCCGCAAAGCTCAACGAAATGGCAGACTTTACCAAAGAGGGGTTTCTCTTCAACCAAGTCCGGGAAGTGGTGGAAAAGGCGTATGACATCGGCAAACTGGTCGAGGTCCACCAGCTTTTTGGCGGCTACATCAATACCACCTTCGGCATTTACACGGAAAAAGACGGCGCCATTGATACTTGGCTGATCCGCAAATATAAGCGGGGCAAAGAGCTTGATTCGTTGATGTTTGAACACAAATTGCTGATCCACGCCTATGACAACGGCTTTAGCTACGGCTGCCGCCCCATTGCCACCAAAAGCGGCGCGACCTACCACATAGAAAAAGAAGTCTACCCCACAGGGGAAGAAGACGGGATTTTCGCCGTCTTCAACTACCTTGATGGCGTTTCCACCTACACTTGGCTGGGTAACTGGGCAGAACCGGAAATGCCGGAACATACCTTTTTAAGCGCCGCCCGCTCCATGGCGGAATTTCACAGCGCCATGAAAGGTTTCAATCCCGGGGGGCTCCACGGCGACAACATCATGGACAACGAAGACATCACTGTCAACGACCTGATCGCAAAATTTCCCGAAACCCTGAAACGCTTCCGCAAGAACTACGCGGAATCCGGCTTCGAAAACGTCTTTACCGATTTTTTTGACAGCAACTACGACTACTATCAAAAGATGTGCGAAGCGTCAGTCATTCCCGCCGAAGATTATCAAAAGATGCACTATTGCGCCTGCCAGTGTGATTTCCATCCCGGTAATTTCAAATACGACGAAGCGGGGAACGTCACCGCCAGCTTCGATTACGATATGGCAAAAATGGATACCCGTCTCTTTGAAATCGGTCTCGGTATGCACTATTGCTTCGCTTCCTGGAAATGCAGCACCAACGGAATCATCCAATTGGAGAACGTCGAGAAGTTCATTCGGCAGTATAATGCGGAAATCAAAAACATCGGCGCCATCGAACCGCTGAATGAAACGGAAAAGAAATACCTCTACGAAGTTATGGTTCAGGGTACCCTTTACGATATGGCTTGGTGCACTTCAGCCTGTGTCTATAACCCCAGCCTTGATCCTTACGAATACCTCTATTACATGCAGCACTTTTTATTCTCTTTGCAATGGCTGGAAGCCCATGAGGCCGAAGTCAGAGCCATCGCCGAGAAACTCTAAATCAAAGGAGAAAATCATCATGAATATTGCAGCACAAGTCAAGGTTTTAACCGCCGACCAAATGGCCACAGTCCATGAAAAAGCTCTAAAATTGATGGCGGAAAAAGGGATCGTCTTTCAAACCGACGAAGCCGTGGAGACCTTCCGTAAACACGGTGCTAAAATCGAAGACCACACCGTCTTTTTCCCCAAAGAAATGGTGGAGAAGGCCCTGTCCCAAACACCCTCCACATTTCTTTTGGAAGCGATGAACCCTCAAAAAAACGTCACTGTGGGAGAAGGGTTGCTCATCCATCCCGCCGGCGGCGAAGTTTTTGTGGCGGATTATAATGGCAGTCGCAGAGCGCCGACATTAAAGGATTTTGCCGATCTGCAAAAGGTCTATCAGGCCTGCGATAACGTCAATATCGCTGGTTTTCAGCCTTTAAGCCCCACGGATGTAGAAGAACGGGTGAAGGGACTCTATTGCACCTTGACGTCGATGCAACACTGCGACAAACCGATTTTAAGCCCCATGGAACTGGATACCATTGAACAGAAAGAGGAATGTCTAAAACTCTTCAATATCGCTTACGGCAAAGAAAATTACCTGGAAGATCATTATCTCACCTGGCACGCCGTTTGCCCCAACTCCCCCTATTTCTATTCCGAATTCGCCTGCGAAGGCATCAAAGTCTACGCCGAACACAACCAGCCGGTGATCCTCGTATCGGCGCCGATGACCGGTATCACTTCCCCCGTTTACCTATACGCCACCGTTGTTTTGACCATGGCGGAACTCTTGGCCGGTCTCGTTTACGCCCAGCTGATCCGCCCCGGCGTGCCGGTGGTACCCTCAGCCTCCCTAACTTACGGCAATATGCGCTACGCTACCTGGGAATGCGCCGCGCCGGACACCACCTTGATGTTGGCCGCCTCGATTCAGATGTTCCACGATTTCTATCATCTTCCCGCCCGGGCGCAAACCGGCGTCACCAGTTCCAAAGCCATCGACTACCAAGCCGGCATGGAAACGATTCAAAGTTTCCTTGTTTCCGCCCTGGCCGGCGTCAATCTGACCAGCCAGTCGGTTGGCACCTTGGCCAACTTGATGACATCCTCCCTGGAAAAAACGATTCTTGACGACGAAATGATCGCCAGAGTGCGCTATATCCTAAACGGTATGCAAACCGATGAAGCCTACCTCGGCATGGATGATCTCCTAAACGCCCTGCCCTGCCAGGATTTCATGACCTCCGAATCAACACTGATGCACTTCAGGGACGGTTGGCAGCCCCTCGTTTCCGACTGGCGCTCCTACGACGCCTGGGAAAAGGACGGACAGGAAGACGTCACCGCCGTGGCCCACAGAAAAGTTGAAAACATTCTGGAAAACGCCCCTGCTTCGCTCCTCGACGCGGAACAGGAAAAAGCCATGGCGGACTATATTAAGACCATCGAAAGAAAATAGGTCACTTTAGAAGGGAGAAAAACATGACAACACAACAAAAAGGGATCATGACAGGATTGGCCTCGGGGTTGACTTGGGCCGTCTATACGGTCTTGATCTACGAACTGCTCAATCCCTATGCCGGTTGTACCGGCGGTATTGACAGTTTCCGCGGTATGCTGCTAAT
>CALFRX010000072.1 GCA_937919295.1 uncultured Peptococcaceae bacterium
GGAGTGCCATAATTTGGCTATCCATTGTTTTCGTTCTCCTAAAACAATGGATAGCCAAATTATGGCACTCCGTTGCGGTTTCGTCAAGTAAATTAATCCAAAAACCGGGCGTGTCTATTGTTGTTAACACGTCCGGTGTTTTTGATTTTTAGGGGGGGAAGTGCTGTTACGATACGGTGATCACCGATTCCGGGCAACCTTCCTGGGCTTCAATGGCGGGATCTTCCGCGTCAGCGGGAATTTCATCCACGATCACTTCGGCGTAGCCGTCTTCGGCCATGCGGAAGACTTCCGGGCAGGTATCGACACAGAGTTCACAGGCAATGCAGCCCTCCCGATCAATGACAGCTTTCATGGTAAAGACCTCCTTTTCAACGACCCGCGGCTTGGGGTCGAATACGATATATTTCGTCACATGACAATAGTATCCCCTTCGTAAGAGAAAATATTAGTTTGATTGCTTTGCTGGAGCGCGGGGATGATACCTCTTATTTCTTCTTTTATGCAGCAGGTAAACGACGGTCAGGCCGAGGATAAAATAGACGCCCCAGAAAAGAATCAGATAGAACGGGGAATTCATTAGCAGAGGATAAGGGGCGATAAGACCACTGATCAAAATATTGTAAACAAAGGATAGGGGAATAAAAGGGATGATCCATATATTGATCCGCCAAAAACTTCGTTTTGCCGGTGCTTTTGACTGTTCGCAGGAACTGTAAAAGCCAATGCCGAAAACCATGATCCCCAAAGCGATAAAGATCAGCCCGATCACGAGGGCCATGGCTGTCTGCTCTTCATACCAAACGGCAGCGGCGATGATTAGGCCCATGAAGTTTAAAGTCGTGGCTGCCATCATAAAAATATGGGCGTCTATCTTTTTGGACGCCCTGGGGTGTTCGCTTGCAACGCCCTTTAAAAGATAATCGGTGGTAACATCGAAAAAATCGCTGAGCATTATCACTTTATCCAGCTCCGGTATGCTCTGTTCGCTTTCCCATTTTGATACGGCTTGCCGGGAAACGCCGATTTTTTCAGCAAGCTGTTCTTGGGAAAGGCCCTTGGTTTTACGCAGGGATTGAATTCTGTCTCCCATCTTCATGGGGGTCACTTCCTTTCTTTTGCACGGTTATTCTAACAGAGGTACCGATCGCGAGTCTACCAAGGGCGCGTTGTTTTTTGTCAACCGTGGGTTGCATTTGCTATTTTACCACGAAAAACGGCGGATTGACAGAGAATCTGACGAAGGATATACTTAAAAGAGAATGCGTCAAAAAGGAGAAGACAGATGATCAAAGCGATTTTTTTCGATATGGACGGAACCCTTGTCGCTCATCCCGAGGGCGTTGTGCCGGAATCCGCCAAGGAAGCCCTAAGGCAGGTCAGAAAAAAAGGGGTGAAAATCTTTCTTGCCACCGGCAGGCATAAGCTGGAAATGGACGGTTCTCCCCTGCTTCAAGGAGTGGAAATCGACGGTTTCGCCGCCCTCAACGGCCAATATTGCTATCTTGGTGATGAGGTGATCTGGAAGAAATGCCTCGATCACAACGACATGGCCTGTTTTCTGGACTTTCTGCGCAAAGAACCCTTTCCCTGCATTTTTGAGGAGGAAACCGCGATTTACGGCAATTTTCTCGACGAAAAGCTAAAGCTGATCATGGAGAGCGTCTCCATCGAAATCCCGGAATTTCGAAGCCTCGACGGCTTGGAAGATCACGATTTTTATCAGCTGATTCCCATCTGTGACGAGGATACCCTCGCAACGCTGTTAAAGAAAATGCCTCATACCGCCGGTGCTAACTGGGGCAAATATACCAACGATATGATCCCAAAAGCCGGCGGGAAAGTCGTGGGTATTGAAAAGCTCCTTGCTCACTACGATTTGACCTGGGATGAGGTGATGGCCTTTGGCGACGGTCTTAACGATGTGGAGATGCTCAAAGCCGCCAAAATATCCGTGGCCATGGGAAACGGCCATCCAAAACTAAAAGAACAAGCCGACTACGTCACCGCCGATGTCCACGAAGACGGCGTGTATCTTGCGATGCAGTATTTTGGTTTGATCGGTTAAGAAGGAGATGATATGTCCTAAACAGGAATCATTATCGGCATCGTTGCTTTTCTGCTGATCGGCTTTTTTCATTCCATTGTCATCAAATGCGAATACTATTTTGGCAGCCGCGTTTGGCTGATTTTCCTTATCGTCGGTCTGATCTGCTGTACGGCTTCGGTTTTCGTTGGGAACATTCTGCTTGGTGCGACGTTGGCGGTATTAGGTTTCACCCTTCTATGGAGCATCCTTGAACTGAAACATCAGGAAGACAGGAAGAGCGGGTCAAAAAAGGTTGGTTCCCGGCAAACCCGAAACGGAAAAAGTAAATAAACCAAGAATCCTTTGTGAAGAGAGGGTGTCCCAAAACATAAGCTGGTGACTTATGAGAAGGGGACATCCTCTGCTTTTTATGAGATATCCGAGGGCATACGCCAATCGCCCCGGGGGCTTAGACTCACCGCGCCGATTTTGGGGCCATTGGGCATGTTGTCCCGCTTGAATTGGCTTGCTCTGAATCTCCTCCCGAAGGCGGCGAGCCATTTTTCAATGGTTTCTGCGCTGTACTTTTTGCCGAAAGCCTGTTTCGTTAGAGCGGCGATTTTTTCCGGTGTATCGCCCCAGCGCTGTTGGTAGTAGAGGAAGAAGTCGTGGAGTTCGTAGGGGCCGATGATATCTTCTGTGGTTTGGCTGATTTTTTCGCTGCCTTCCTTTGTCAGCTCCGGTGAGATCGGTGTGGCCACGATATCGGCAACGATGGCCAAAGCCTCGCCGCCCAATCTCTCGGCATAGTGGGTCACCAGGGCCCGTACCATGGTTTTTGGTACGCTGGCATTGACATTATAATGGGATTGCTGGTCAGCGTTATAAGTGGACCAACCCAAGGCGATTTCCGAGAGGTCGCCGGTGCCGAGCACGATGGCGGGATGTTCGCTCATATTCGCGTAATTAAATAAGATGCTGGTGCGTGCCCTGGCCTGGATATTTTCATAGGCGATGTCCTGTTTCCCGGAGTGTTCCAATGCTTCGAATTCCCTGCGGATGATCGGTTCGATGGGAATGGTTTTGTAGGGGATGCCGAGGATAGCGGCAAGTTTTACTGCGTTGTCTTGGGTGCGGTTGCTGCTGGCCGGGCCGGGCATGGTGATGGCGGTGATGGTGTTGCCGGGACTTTGGCCGATGATTTTGGCTGCTTCCATGGCCACGAGTAGGGCCAGGGTAGAATCGAGGCCGCCGGAAAGACCTAAGACAAGCTGTTTGTTTTTGGTGCTGATCAGCCGCCGGGCAAGGCCTTGGGCCTGAATGGAGATGGCCGTGTTTAGCCGTTCCTGCCGTTTTGCCTCAGGTTCTTCAGGCAGGAAGGGGCTCTGTTCGATTTTCGCCAAAAGGTCGGTCTGGCCGCGTTGGGGCGACGTTTCGATTACTTCGACCCCATTGATGCCGTGAAGGGTTTTGAATTTTTGTCTTCTGCGATCATATGCCAAATGATCAAGGTCAATATCGGTAAGGAGCAATTCTCTTCGCTCAAAAGGCTGTTTTTCCGCCAATATTGCGCCGTTGGCGGCGATGATCTGATGACCGCCCATGACGATTTCGGCGGTAGATTCACTTTGGCCGCAGCCGGCGTAGATGTAGCCGCAGATCAAGCGTGCCGACTGCATTTTAACGAGATCCCTGCGGTAGGCGGCCTTGCCGATCTGTTCCGGTGTGGCACTGGGATTAAAAATGACTTTAGCGCCGTTCTTTGTTAGAAAATCACTGGGCTGGCTGGCGACCCAAAGGTCTTCGCAAATTTCAATACCGCAAAGCACGTGGTCGATATCAAAGAGGATTTTCGTGCCAAAGGGGATTTTTTTGCCCTTTAGGTCGATACGGATATTTTCACCGTCCCACGTTTTAAACCAGCGGTTTTCATAAAATTCATTGTAAGACGGTAAATTGGATTTGGGTACGATGCCTTTGACCTCGCCGTCAGCTAAAAACGCGGCGACATCGTAAAGATTGTCGTTGACCACGAGAGGCAGGCCGACGATGACGGCGGTGGCGCGGTCTTTTGTCGCGGTAGCCAGTTGCAGCAGAGCCTCTTTGGCGTCGAGAAGCAGCTGTTTTTGTTGGATCAGATCGCCGACGGTATAGCCAGTGATGGATAATTCCGGAAAAGCGACGACGCTTACTCTTTGTTCGGCTGCTTTTTCGTAAATTTCTGCGATTCTTTTCCCGTTTTCCGTGGGATTGGCAATGGACACCAGCGGACAAGCCGTGGCGATGCGGATGTATGATTCCCGAAACGTATAGGCCATAAATGAGTTCTCCTCTCGATGCTCCTCTTTGTTTTTATTTTCGACAGGTTCTATTGTCTTTGCAAAAGGCGCTGATTTTATTGCTTAGGTTTACCTTTCTTCTTATTATCATACTCTTAGATGCGGCAATGGTCAATTCTACTTTTTTAAAGACGTGGTCCGGTAGTCACATCTCAGGTGTTTAAATGGGCAATTCCCCGGCCTTGACTGCACAACCTCAAGAAAAAGAGGCAGTAGGCAAAACGCCCCCAGGAAAGGTTAAGAAAAACGATGCACAAAGTTAAGCATTTAAAAATTTTGTGCTTCAAACTGAATTGGGCTAAGCCAGCCCAAAGCAGAATGAATGGGCTTCGTGTTATAGTAGGTTTCCATATACTTGAAATATTCATCCGAGCTTGTTCAGGATCGTCATAATCAGCATCCTGAAGGAGCTCTCTCTTTCGGGTGCGATAGAAGGATTCCATGACAGCGTTGTCATAAGGATTTCCTTTGCGGTTCATGCTCTGCCGACATCCATATCGAAGTAGCAATGATTGAAAACACTGCGATGTATACTGAGAACCACGGTTAGTCTGTACGATCAGTCCTTCGTCAGAATGATCGCGTCCGACTGCTTGATAAAATGCAGACATAACGAGGCGATCTTTTATTCTTATATCCATAGGCCATCCAGTAACCTTTCGAGAAAAGATTCGTCATATTCATTGATCCAACGGCGCCGACTGCTTAAACTAATGCCCAGCTCTTTCCCTGTCTCAAGGACAGACTCATCCCCAGACTGCGCCATTTCTAATTGTTTGTTATATACTGCTTTTTCATAAAATGATTGTTTTTGCCCTTGTTCATGTTATATAATGGCTTTAATAAAAGGAGAGGAGGTAATGGTATGGTTTTAGTCATTGTTTTAAGCTTGTTGGGGCTGATCGGCCTGGTCTATGGCATCGTGAAAAAGAAAAAAGCAATAATGATAGCTTCTGCAATCGGCCTAATCCTCATTGCAATTTTGCTGATCGTGTATAATTATCTCTATTCATTAAATCCATATTAAAATAGCTGTACGAAAAGCCTCGGATCATGATATGCTCCCCTTGTGGTAGACAGTTAAAATAATAAAATTGTTTATCACAAGGAGGAGCATATCATCACTCCGGGGCTTTTATGTTGCAAAAATCCGTGTGCATTTTTGTGTGTATTGATTGTTCAGCCCCTGCTACAGCGTCCGCAAAAACGCCTAAAACGGCAATAAAAAACCGCTACCAGCAAGCAAAATGCCTGCATAATAGCGGTTTTTGTTTTGGTGGAGATGAGGGGAGTTGAACCCCGAGAGGGCGGAAACCGTATAGAAAACCTGCCGGTGGCAGGTTTTAGGCCGTCGACAAAGACTGATGCGCGGCGAACCCCTTGCCCCGCGACTGTTTGCGTACATCCGGGTACGCGGCGCAGCCGCAGGTCAATGCGTTCACCGGCCCGACCCTTAACCTTAGGAAAGGCCGAAGGGCTTGCCAAGGTTAAGATAGTGTCCTTCGGCAGCAAATACCAAAGGTATTTGCCCGAAAAGACGAAGCCTTTCTCGACGGCCTATC
>CALFRX010000073.1 GCA_937919295.1 uncultured Peptococcaceae bacterium
CACCGTATCAGCTTGGCGGGAAAGTGGCGAGGCCACTTTTTTGACAAGCTGAAAGGACCATCCTCGTGGCGGATGGTCCTTTTCGCTTTTTATGCTTTCTCGTTTTTTCTCCCTGTAAAAAGACGCGGGAGCGTTGAAACGCTCCCGTTAACAGAGACCCCACAAGTGTGTTGCCACAAAATCCGTGGGAACTGTTCGAGGTTATTATGAACAAATTTCATAAAGATATGATGGCAATTCCTGACAAGCCGTTTTATTGTTTCGGTCCGTAGAAGCCGAGAGGCTAAAATGACTGTATTTTAGGCCATCGTTTTTAAAAAACTACACGCCGCTACACTTTTTTCACTGTTATCTACCTGCTCTTAAACTCTTTCCTATGGTATGTTGTAATTGTAAAAAATGACTCTTTCCCAATTCTGCCGGTAAGAGTTTTTTATTTTGAAAAGGAGGAAAGCCGGTAACGGTAGCAAGAGATTGAATCAGCAAGACCAGACCCAAAAAGCAACACCC
Organism: uncultured Peptococcaceae bacterium; assembly: GCA_937919295.1. GTDB lineage: Bacteria > Bacillota > Dehalobacteriia > UBA7702 > UBA7702 > UBA7702. Next base: position 511 of record CALFRX010000073.1, read on the forward strand.
AAAAGGAACAAAGCCGATCTGAACGCCACCAACAACACGACTTTTTTACCGCTCTTCGCGGATACTTCCCGTTATTTGATTCTAAAAGGTGGCGGCGGGAGCGGCAAGTCGATTTTTGCCGGACGAAAAATTTTAGAGAGGGCGATCAACGAAAAGAAACACCGCTTCCTCGTCTGCCGCAAAGTAGGCAAAACTTTAAGGGACAGCTGTTTTCGCCAGCTGATCGCTCAGATACGGGAATACTATCCCGATGTAAAATTCAAAGCCAATCAGTCGGATATGCGCATCACTTTTCCGGAAAGCGAAAGTGAAATCCTCTTTTCAGGCTTGGACGACGTGGAAAAACTGAAATCTATTTTTAATATCACCGGGATCTGGATCGAAGAAGCCAGCGAGCTCTTAGAAAACGACTTTAACCAGCTAAATATTCGCTTAAGAGGAGAAACACCCTTTTACAAACAAATCATCTTGACCTTTAACCCCATCAATATTCTCCACTGGCTGAAAACGCGCTTTTTTGATCATACGCCGACCAATGCCACGGTTCACGAGAGTACCTACAAAGATAACCGTTTTCTGGATGACGCGGCCAAAAAAGTATTGGAGGATTTCCGAGAGATTGATGAATATTACTACGCTGTTTACTGCCTCGGTCAATGGGGGGTGACGGGGAAAACTGTATTCCCGGGCAAAGCCGTCACAACACGGCTGCAAGAAATCACCAAGCCATTGAAAAAGGGGTATTTCGAATACGATTACGATGGCGCGAGAATCAGCAATATTCGCTTCATGGAAGCGGAAGACGGTTTCATCTCTATTTACCTCCCGCCAGAGCCGGGACGTCCTTATGTGATCGGCGGCGATCCCGCCGGAGAAGGCAGCGACAGTTTTATTTTGCAATGCCTCGACAATATTGAATTGCGTCAGGCGGCGACCTTCAAAAGACAAAAGATCGACGAAGATATCTATGCCCAGCAGGCGTACTGCCTTGGCGCTTACTACAACAACGCTCTACTGGCCCTGGAAACGAACTGGAGCACCTATCCCGTTTTGGAGTTGGAACGGCTAAGATATCCCAAACAGTATGTGCGGGAATCCTTTGATAACTATACCCATGCGGTACGCACGTCCTTCGGCTTCCGCACCGACGCGAAAACGCGGCCAGTGATCATTGCCAATCTGATCAAAGCCGTGCGGGAAGATATCTCCTTTCTAAATGATAGAAACACTTTGGAAGAAATGCTGACCTTTGTGCGCAGTGAGTCCATGCGCCCCGAAGCGGAAGCCGGCGCCCATGATGACTGCATCATGGCTTTGGCCATCGCTCTTTTTGCCCGCTCCCAACAACGCATGTATGTGGAAACGGCCGTAACCAACCTAAAGTGGACCGAGGATATGCGGGAAGATTACAAAAATGCCAGCAGAGAAGATCGCCTGGCCTTGATCAGGCGCTGGGGGAAACCTAAATTTTAAAAAAGGAGCAGAAAACCGATGAATAACGGGAAAAAAGAGCAACGGCGCAAATTAGAGCTTTGGCAGCAGCGGCTGGAAAAAAACCGGCTGGCTTATGATAGTGTCAACGCGAAGTTTGATGAGCGGGAAGCCCTCTTCAAAGGCAGACGGGACACGACTCCCTGTACCGACGGGGACAGTAAAAAGAGTGCCTATCACGTTAGAAATATTGTTTCAGAATTGATTGAATCCCAGGTAGATGCTAATATTCCGTCACCCAAAGTGACGCCGCGCCGCAAAGAAGATGAAAAGCTGGCTAAAATTATCGAAGATATGCTTCGGGATGAGCTTGATCGGCTGCCCTTTGAAACCATGAACGATATCATGGAACGTACCGTGCCGATTCAGGGCGGGTCATTGTTTCTTTTAGAGTGGGACAACAGTTTGAGAACCCATACGACCATCGGCGAACTGTCCGTATCGGTCATTCATCCCAAACAGATTGTACCTCAAGACGGGATTTATACCTCTGTGGATGATATGGATTACATCATTTTAAAACTGCCCCAGACAAAAGAGATGATACACCGCCGCTATCAGGTGGATGTTTCCGGTGAGGAAGAAGAACCGGAGATCAAGGGAACAGAAAACAGTGCTCCTGCCCAGGGAATCGTTACGCAATACAGCGCCTACTACCGCAACGAAAAGGGCGGTATCGGACTCTTTTCCTGGGTAAACGACACGGTTTTGGAGGATCTTACGGATTATCAGTGCCGGCGTTTGCGCCGTTGCAGCCAGTGCGGCGCAGTGGAACCTCTTTCCGGGGAGACGCTGCCGCTGCCTTCAAAAGACGGTACCCATCCTTTTGAGGTTCGGAACAGTGTGTTTTGGGAAGCTGATTTTGACGGCAAGCAGGAGTATGCTCCCCAGGCCGCGACGAAACAAGGCGCCGGGCAGCGCTGCCCTTATTGCGGTGGCACCAGATTTATAGAGAGGAATGAGGAATATGAGGAGGTTTGGCTACCAAAAAGCTCTATCCACGGGGTGTGGATTCCCGGTGCGACAAAGCAGGAAGCGGAAACCAACCTTGGTGAGGAGCATTACCCCGCAACTGACGCTGTTTGGGAACCCACGCGGATCCCTTATTATAAGCCCGATATTTATCCGGTGATTCTGCAAAAAAGCGTATCTGTTTTTGGCCAACTTTTGGGCGACAGTGACGTCGATAAAATTATCGATCAACAAAACACATCCAACCGTTTGGCCACGAAGATTTTAGATAAGCTGTTAAAAGCGGGCTCTTTCGCCACCCTCCCCGCCGATGCCTCCATTCGCACAGACAGCGAGGACATGAAGTACATTCGTCTGGAAAACGCCGCTGACAAGGCGATGATTTCCGTTTTTGATATGGAAGGCAACGTGGAGCAGGATTTGGTGATGTACAACCAGATCTATGAAGAAGCCCGCAATATCATCGGTATTACCGACAGTTATCAGGGCCGCCGGGATACCACAGCCACCAGCGGCAAAGCCAAGGAGTTTTCCGCCGCTCAGGCCGCCGGGCGTCTCGAAAGCAAACGAATTATGAAAAACGCTGCTTATGCCAGGTTGTTTGAAGTGATGTTCAAATTCAAATTGGCCTACGCCGACGAGCCCCGCATGGTGACCAGCCGTAATCTCAACGGGGATTTGCAGTATGACGCCTTTGACCGTTACGATTTTCTGCAACAGGATGAGAACGGGGAATGGTACTGGAACGATCAGTTCCTTTTCTCCTGCGACACCTCCGCTTCCCTGGCTTCCAACAGGGAAACCATGTGGCAGGAAACGCGTCTCAATTTGCAGCAGGGCGCTTTCGGCGACCCCGCTTCCCTTGACACCCTTATCCTGTTCTGGACTAAAATGGCGCAACTGCATTACCCCTGCGCCGAAGAGACGAAGCGCTATCTACAGGAAAAACTAAATGAGCAAAAGCAGATGGCGGCAATAAGCGGGAATCTACCCCCGTATCCTGAAGCGACGACACAGGAAAGAAGCCGTGGCATTTAAGTGACGTTCAGCGTGCCACCAAATTGCCTACCGCGGTTTTCCGACAAAAGTCAAGGCACTGTTATTTAGATAAAAAAGCGGCTTATGCCGCATTACGAAAAGAGCGGTGAGGGGAGGTGAAAACATGACAAAAACGCAAAAAGCACCCATGGGTTATAGCGGCAGAATTGGGAATGCCGGTTCCCAAAAGGTAGAGGCGCCCTTCGCTCAAAAATCCACTGCGAAAGGCACAGTAAAAAAAGGGGAAGACCGCAACGAGCAGTAAGGTTATGATCCTTTCTCCCTCAGGAAAAGAGTAGAAATCCAAAAAAACAGGAGGCAGCTATGACAGAACCTGATTTTTCCGGTGTTTTCGCAACGGAAGACACCGACAGCGGCGGAACGGAGCAGGAGCTTACCGCCGCTGCAAAGGACGAAGTAGAGTACGCCGCCGGCGGCGCAAGGCCGGAAGGTGAAACGAAACAGGACCTCACCGCTCCTGAAGAACAGAAAACAGAAAACGAAACCAAGAAAGATGCCCAGACCAAAGAGGAAAACGCGAAATACGCCGCAGCCCGCCGCAAAGCTGAGCGGGAACGAGACCGTATGATCGAAAAAGCGCGTCAGGAAGCCCGGGCGGAAGCGGAAAAAGAAATGGATCAGTTGATCGCCGCTTCGCATATGGTCGATCCTTATACAAAAGCGCCCATTCAGACAAAGGCGGATTTTCTCGCCTGGCAAAAGAAATTCGAAAAAGAAAATGACGGTGTTCTCAAAGATAAGCTGTTGCAGGCGGGGATCGATGAAAGCGAAATGGAACGGCTCATTGAAAACCATCCGGCGGTGCAAGAAGCCAAATCTTCTTTGGCAAAGCTGAGGGCCGCCAAAGAAAGCGCGGAAACGGAACGCATCAAATCCACCATGGATCAGGAATTGGCCAAAATCCGGCAGTGGGATGATTCCGTGAGGAATTTGTCGGACATCACCGGTGCCGAAAATTATGAGC
>CALFRX010000074.1 GCA_937919295.1 uncultured Peptococcaceae bacterium
GACAACGCTAAAGAATGTTACAGACGAAAAGGCCAGCCGCCGGGCTGACCTTTTCGTCTGTAACATTCTTTAGCGTTGTCTGCGCCAAAACTCTTCGGCGTGTTGTTGGATTTCGTGGTAGACGCGTCCTTCGTCGATATCCACGCATTGGCTGTCTCTGACCCTTACCTTGCCGTTGACGATCACCGTATGGACATCGCCGCTTTTCGCGCAAAAGGCCAGATGGCTCAAGAGACTGTTCTTTTCATTGCGGGGATAGAAGTGGGGCCGCTTGAGCGAAAGGATCGTGATATCCGCCTTTTTGCCCACTTCCAAGGTGCCGATTTGGTCGTCAAGGAAAAGCGCGGCGGCGGCGCCGGCGGTGGCCATATGCAGCGCGTCGTAGGGATTGAGCAAGGTAGGATCGCCGGTGGCGACTTTCTGCAAAAGGGATGCGGTACGCATTTCTTCCAACATGTCGAGATCATTATTGCTGGCGGGGCCGTCGGTGGCAAGTCCCATCACGACGCCGCGTTTTTGATAGGCGGGATACGGGAAGATCCCCGAGGCCAGCTTCATATTGCTTTGGGGGCAATGGGCGATGCGGATATCCCTTTCCCGGGTGATTTCAAACTCTTCTTCATTCAGGTGAATCATATGGGCGGCAAGGACTTTTCCCGTTAGGACGCCGAGGTGATCAAGGTAGGGCAGCACTCTTTTGCCCGTTGCCGCCAAACAGTTCTCCTGTTCCCTTTTGGTTTCCGCGATGTGGAGATGGAGCGGCAGATCCCTGCTCCTCGCTTCCGCCGCGACTTCTTTCAGATACGGCCCGGAACAGGAATAAACGGCGTGGGGCGCCAGGGCAAAAGTAACTTTACCTTCCAGATCGTTTTTCATGTTGTCGATCCATTGCAGCGTCGTTTTAAGAGCGATTTCACCTTTGCCGTCTATATTATCGGTCAAACCCTCGCCGAGCACTGCCCGGATGCCGCTCTCTTCCATGGCCCAATAGGCGGCGGACTCGTCGAAGTACATATCGGCATAGCAGGTGATACCGGCTTTCAGCATTTCCATTTGGGCGAGGAGCGCTCCCCAAAAGAAGTCTTCCGCAGTGAGCGCGTTTTCCGCGGGCTGTACTTTGGCGAGCCATTCCCTAAGGGGCAATGCTTCGCCGTAACCTCTCAGCATACTCATGGCGGCATGACAATGACAGTTGACGAATCCCGGCAGGGCGCACTTGTCGTGGCCGGAGATGATCTCGTCTCCCCAGGCGGGGATGATATGATCACCGATGGCAACAATGCGCTGCCCTTCCATGCGGATGGAGCCTCTTTTCAGTTCGGGACTGCCGGTCATCGGCAGATAGAGAATATCCTTGATCAACAGTGCCATGGTAACCTCAATCGCTTATGCTTCAAATTGCCCTTTGATGCCCTTTTGGAAATCCCCGGTAATCACGCCTTTTTCCGTGATCAGCGCCGTAATCAAGTGATGGGGCGTCACATCAAAAGCGGGATTTTCCACCGGCACGTTTTTGGGCGCGGCGTAGACCCCTTGAAAACAGCGTACTTCCTCCGGATTTCGTTCTTCAATTATGATATCGTTTCCCGAGGAAATTGTCAAATCGAAGGTGGATAGGGGCGCCGTGATATAGAAAGGAATCTTATGATAAGAGGCCAGGATTGCCAGACCGTAGGTGCCGATTTTATTGGCGGCGTCGCCGTTGGCGGCGATGCGGTCGGCGCCGGTGATTACCATATTGATTTTCCCCTGTTTCATCATGTGCGCCGCCATATTGTCGGTGATCAGCGTCACCGGGATACGGTCTTCCATCAGTTCATAGGCGGTAAGCCGCGCGCCCTGAAGCAGCGGACGGGTTTCGTCCGCGTACACCATATCAACTTTCCCCGCGGCAAATCCTTCTCTGATGATGCCTAAGGCCGTGCCGTAACCGCCGGTGGCCAAGGCGCCAGCGTTGCAATGGGTCAGAATACGGCCGTGTTTTGGGATGAGGGCAGCGCCGTAGGCTGCCAGTGACTTACAGCGGTAAACATCGTCTGCGGCGATGGCTTCGGCTTTGGCCAGGAGCAGGGCTGGGGCCTCTTCTGGGGAAGCCTTTTGCCAGACCTCTTTCATTTGCGCCAAAGCCCAGAAAAGATTGACCGCCGTGGGCCGCGTGGCGGCTAAGGCCTTATGGTTTTCTTCCATATAAGCGTGGAATGCGCCCTTTGCCGGCGTATATTGTTCCGCGGCGAGAACGATGCCGTAAGCGGCGGCAATGCCAATGGCCGGGGCGCCCCGTACCGCCAAAGTACAGATCATCTCTGAGACGTCCTCTACGGTCTCATTGGCGACGATTTTCTGTTCTCCGGGCAAAAGCCGCTGATCAAGCAGGTATAACTTATGGTCTTTCCATTCGATATGCCTCATGAGGTTTCACATGCTTTCCGGCGTCTGTTGGCAGGCGCAGGCGCTGTCTTCCGTAAGGAGTTCCACGGTGGTCAGCAGCAATTCTTTGATTTTCCGGGAAAGCCGCGCCATCATGTTGAGAACTTCTTCGTGGGCAAGATGGTCGTCGGCAATACCCGCGGCATAGTTCGTCACCATCGCCACGGCGCCGTAACAGAGCCCTAATTCTCTGGCCAGGGCGACTTCAGGATAGGCTGTCATACCCACAAGGTCACCGCCGAACATTTGATACATCTTGATTTCCGCCGGGGTTTCAAAGCGTGGTCCCTCGGCACAGACGTAAGTTCCATGGTTATGCGCCGTATGAGAAATCTTTTTCGCGGCGGTCATAAAAACTTCCCGGATTTGGGGACAATAGGGTTCCGTCATATCGGTATGGGCCACGCCCATTTCGCCGCCGTCAAAAAAGGTACATTGGCGGTTTTTCGTAAATTCCACGTATTGATCGGGAAAAACAAAATTCCCCGGCGCCATGTCCTTATTGAGAGAACCCACAGCGGCGGTGGCCAAAATACGGTCAGCGCCCAATTCTTTCAAGCCCCAGATATTGGCCCTGTAATTGATCATGTGCGGCGGAATGGAATGGCCTTCGCCGTGACGGTTGATAAAAAGCACCGTCTTACCGCGATAAATGCCTTCCATGGCGCTGAGCTTGCCGTAAGGTGTGTTCTGTTCCACCTCTTTGATATTGTCCAAAATCGACGGGTCGTATACGCCCGTACCTCCGATGATCGCGATTTTACTCATTCTTTACGCCTCCTTTAAATCATTCTGTTCATCTGTTGCAAACAATGCCGCGCCGAAGGACGCCGCGTTAAAATCTTGTAGATCCTCAACGCCTTCGCCAACACCGATAAAATAGACGGGCAGGGACATTTCATCGATGATGCCGACGATGATACCGCCCTTGGCGGTGCCGTCGATTTTCGTCAGGATGATGCCGGTGAGATCGACGATCTCGGCGAAGGCATGGGCCTGACTGATGGCGTTCTGCCCCGTGGAAGCATCCAGGACTAAGAGGGCTTCAACGGGAGTCGCCGGCAGTTCCCGGTCAAGGATTCGTTTGATCTTACCGAGTTCCGCCATGAGGTTGCTTTTATTCTGTAAGCGTCCCGCGGTATCGATGAGCAGGATATCGGCTTTTCTGCTTTTGGCGGCCTGAATACCATCGAAAACCACGGCGCCGGGGTCGGCGCCTTCTCCGTGTTTCACAATATCGACGCCGCTGCGCTCCGCCCACAAGGTCAATTGCTCCGCCGCTGCGGCGCGAAAGGTATCCGCGGCGCAGAGGATCACCTTATTTCCCGCGTTTTTGTATCTCGATGCCAGCTTACCGATGGTCGTCGTCTTTCCTACGCCGTTGACGCCGGTAACGAGAATCACGGTTAAAACACCTTTTTCCACAGTTAAGGGGGCTTCCCCTTTGACCAGGATCTTTTCGATTTCTTTTGCCAGAGCGTCTCTCAAGGCTTCGGAATGCTTGATTTTTTCCGTGGCGACCCGCTCCCGCAGGGCGTCCATTAAAGCCATGGCGGTGGCGATGCCCATATCCGCTTCAATCAACGCTTCTTCCAATTCTTCAAAGAGGTCTTCGTCAATTCTGCGGCCTGTGAGCAGATTGCCAATTTTACCGTAAAAGCCGCCTCTCGTTTTACCGAGACCGCTCTTTAATCTGTCAAATAATCCCATGGGAAACTCCTTTATACCAGTTTTACGGAAACGGTTTTGGAAACCCCTTCTTCGGCCATGGTCACGCCGTACAGCGTCTCCGAGGCCTCCATGGTTCCCTGCCGGTGGGTAATCACCAAAAACTGGCTGTCCGTTCCGTATTTTTGCAAATAGTCGCCAAAGCGCATGACGTTGGCGTCGTCTAAGGCTGCGTCGATTTCATCAAGGACGTAGAAGGGAGAGGGCTTCACCTTTAAAATCGCGAACATCAGGGCGATCCCGGAAAGGGCCTTTTCACCACCGGAGAGCAAACTCAAATGCTGCAACCGTTTCCCCGGCGGCTGTACAATAATGTCGACCCCGGTCTCTAAAAGGTTGTCCTCGTCGGTAAGCTGTAATTCTCCGTAACCGCCCTGGAAAAAGGCGGGAAATGTCTCTTTAAAACTGTCGTTGATGGCCGTAAAGGCTTCTTTGAATTTTCTGATGATGATCTCATCCATCTCCGCCACGATATTGGCCAGAGTCGCTTTGGCCTCCAAAACATCATCCCGCTGCTTTGTCAGAAAGGTAAACCGTTCATCAACGGCTTTGTATTCCTCAATGGCGCCGAGATTGACGGGGCCCAACACTTCAATCTGCTGTTTCAGCAGTTTGATTCGTTCCTTCTTGTCCTTCTTCGAGATATCCTTTTTGATATATGGCAGCGCGTCGGCAAGAATCAGCCGGTATTCTTCGGCGAGCTGTTCTTCGCACTGCTCTTTTTCCAGGAGCAGACGCTCCTTTTTAACGGAAACCTGATAAACCTTATCCTTCTCCTGGGCAGCCGCTTTATTCAGGGCTTTGACTTCGCTTTCCAGGGTCTCCGCTTCTCCGCGCAGCGCCTCCTTCTCCCCTTTGCTGTCGTCAAGGGTCTCGGAGAAGGTCAGCAATTCGCGGTTCCGTTTCAGTATCGCCTCGTTAAGCTCCCGCCGTTGTTGCTCTGCGTTTTCCTTGGCGACGACGGTTTCATCAAATTCTCTCTGATGGACGGCGATTTCCGCGGTTAGGGCGTCCTTTTCGTTTTGAATGCGGTTTAAATTGATGCTGCTGTTCTCGTAGGCGGCCTTGGCTTCGGCATAAGCGATTTGCAGGTCGGTATATTCGTCCCTGTCCTTATTCTCCGAAGATCTGGCGCGTTTGAATGATTCTTCCCTGATGGAAATATCTGCCATCAGCTTTTCTTCTTTTGCTTTTAAGGCAACAATCTCCTCGTCGATGAGGGCAAACGTTTCCTTGTCAGCATCGGCGTCACGAACAAGCTGCTCCTCTTCGAGACATAGGGTTTCCCGCTCTCTGGCGTAGAGCTCCCGGCGGGTGTCGATGTTGCTGATTTCGCCGTCAAAGGCCAAGGCTTCTTTTTTCAAACTGTCCTTTTTCGTTGCCAGCGACAACATCTTTCGGTCAAGCTGCAATTGCTTTTCCTTTAAATCGTCGATGTCTGCGTCAAGTTCCTTGATCTGGCTTTCGCCGCTGATCAGACCGCGGCGCAGCTCTTCGATTTCCGTCTGGCGCTGCAGCAGATTGTTCCGGGATTTTTCCCGGCTGCCGCCGGACATGGCGCCGCCGGAATTGATCACATCCCCTGTTAGGGTAAGGATACGGAATTGTCCTTTGTGCTCTCTCGCGATGGTGACGGCCCGATCAAGATCATCGAAAATCAGCGTATTGTTGAGTAAATATTCCACCGCGGGTTTCACCCGATTTGGCGCGGAAACCACATCGGCGGCAATACCGCGAAAATGGGGATCCCTCAATATGTCCTGGGGCAACTCCCGTCTTATGGGAATACGCAAAAGATCCAGCGGTAAAAAGGTGGCGATACCACGTTTTTCCTGCTTCAAATAAGCGACGGCGGCAGCGGCGTCTTCCCCTGTTTCCGTCACGATGTTCTGTAAGGCGCTGCCCAGCACGGCTTCGATGGCGACGGTATACTCTTTTTCCACACGGATCAATTCCGCCACAACGCCAAAGATCCCGTCATATGCGCCTTTGGCTTTTCGCTCTAATACAGCACGCACACCGGGATAGAACCCTTCTCGTTTGAGCATCAGCTCTTCCAGTACTTTAAGACGGGCTTCGCTGCGGTTGAGGTTCACTTTCACGGCGACCAAGGCGTCTTTTTTGGCGCGGATTTTTTCTTTCAGAGCCGTCATGGCGGCGGCGGTTTCCCGCTCTTTGCGGATCACTTCGTCCTCTTCCGCCATGAGACCGTCGATGAAGTCGTTGATCTCGTTGATGCGGTCGTCAAGGACGGCCTCTTCCTCATCGTAATGGGCTTTCTTTTGGGCAATGGCGGCAAGGCGCTTTTCTGCGGCGGCAAGGCGGTGCTCCGCCGCCAAACGCTGATTTTTTTTCTGACCGCGGATCCTTGTGGTCTCGAAAGCGCTGTTTCGCAAAAGTTCCATCTCCGCTTCGGCTTTGAGCAGATCCGCCGCCTCACTTTTGCGGCGATCCTCCATGGCGGCAAGGGAAACCCGTAAAGCGTCAAGTTTTTGCTTCAACGTTGCGTTTTCCGCGGCAACCGCTGCGGCGGCAGCCGTTTTTTGGCTGCACTTCTCCTGTTCCCCCTGAATGGTGCCGTGGAGCAGCACCCGTTTATCGTCGTAACCCAAAATACGGCTGTCCAAAGATTTCAGCTCACCCTCGCTTTTTTGAATCTCAAGATTCAAAGCGTGAAAGCGCTGTTCCTCACGGTGAAAAACGTCCTCTTTCAGGTCAATGGCGGATTTCTTCTCTGTTAACTGCGCTTCTTTGACCATTATGGCCGCGGCCAAACTGTCATAAGCCGCGGTCACTTCCTTTTCCTCTGTTTCGGCCTTTGCCAATTTTTCCTTGGCTTCCAGCACTGTTTCGGCAAGAAGTCCGATGGCGAGCTGGTCTTTTTCAGCGGCGAATTCCAGGTATTTTTCCGCGTTTTTGGCTTCCGCGGCCAAAGGATCAAGGCGGCTTTCGATTTCCGCCATAATATCGGCAAGGCGCACCAAGTTCTCATCAGCGCGGTTGATCTTTTGCAGCGCCTCTTTTTTACGTTCTCTGTATTTGACGACGCCGGCTGTTTCCTCCACAATGGAACGGCGGTCTTCGGGGCGGGACTCTAAAATTTCACTGATTCTGCCTTGGCCGATCACGGCATAGCCGTCGTTGCCGATCCCGCTGTCAGCAAAAAGCCGGTGAATGTCTTTTAAACGCACGTTCTTACCGTTGATCAGGTACTCCCCTTCTCCGGAACGGTAGAGGCGCCGGGTCACTTTGATCTCTTCAAAATCGAGATCAAGGGCGTGGTCACTGTTGTCGAGGACAATGCTGATTTCTGCCATGCCCAGGGGTTTTCTCTTCTTCGTGCCATTGAAGATCACGTCCTGCATCTTATGACCGCGCAGAGACTTCGCGCTCTGCTCCCCCAATACCCATTGAATGGCTTCTACGATATTGCTTTTCCCGGAACCGTTGGGGCCGACCACGGCGGCGATACCGCCGCCCAATTCAATTTTTGTTTTATCCGCAAAGGATTTGAATCCTTGCAGCTCCAATGATTTTAAATACAATATGGACTCCGATATGTTTGCGTGAATTTTAAAAGAAAGTCCCTTTCGCTCAAAACGGCGAAGGGCTTTGATTTTGCTCCTTTGTCATAAGGCGCCACGGCTAAGCTGCCGGGGGGCAGATCCACACCGCTGACGGCGGCTCTACGGCCGACGGCAAAAGATTCGATATTCTTTTTTTGATCGCCAAAGACAAGGGGCAAATCGTCTTTGGCACAGAGAAACCGGATATCTTCGTTTTCGTGGCCCACGGCAGCCATAGCCATTTGCTCCCGTTTCAAGGCGGCCCGGACCAGATGCCCGAAAGCAGGGTGGAAAGGCCCGGCCAAAAGGGACTTACCGCCCACCTTGAGGTCTTCTGTGGGCTGCAAACCCATGCGGATGACCCGAACACCGTGAAGAACGAAAAGCGCGTACATTTTCGCGGAAATCGATACCGCTTCGTTTAAGGATAGCGGTAGATAAGAGCCCTTGCGCCAGGAAGAGGCCAGGGGCGTATTTTCGATGACCAGCAGCGGATAGATCCTAGCTGTTTGCGGCGCATAGGGCAGAATCTTTTCTACGGAAGCAAGGTCTTTGTCCTCGGTATCGGAAGGCAAGCCCAGCATCAGCTGAACGCCCCAGGCCAAAGATGAGGAGGCCAAGGCTTTGAGGGCAGCGAAAACTGCTTTGCTGCCATGTCCCCTCCCCGCTTGCTCCAGCACAGTGTCGTCCAGGGACTGTACTCCCAGTTCCAAAAAATCCACGCCGTAAGAAAGGAGCTTTGCGATCATAATTTCATCGACATAGGCGGGATGGGTGGAAACTCGGATGTGGCTGATACGTCCCTTTTCCTTTTGCTCCGCGGCGAAACGCAGATATGATTTAAGGACATCGGGGGGTAAGGCCGTAAAACTGCCGCCATAAAAGGCGAGTTCGCCTTCGGCGGGAAAATCCGAAGGGATCAGCCCTGCCAATTCCGCCAACTGAGGCGGCTGAGCGCAGCCGGAAATCTCCCGCTGATTACAAAAGACACAGCGATGGGGGCAGCCTCCCTGGGGAATGAAGATGGGCAGAATGCTATTTTTGGCCATCTCCGATTTCCTTCCGCAGCGCTTCATAGCCCATCCGGGCAGCAGCCTTTTCCGCTTCCTTCTTGGATTTGCCTTTGCCTTCGCCGATCAGTTTGCCGAACAGGTAAACGCCGGCGGTAAAAGTTCGTTGATGGGGCGGACCGCTTTCCGTCAGGATGGCGTAAGTCACGTTTTCCGTCTTATATTTTTGCACATATTCTTGCAATTCTGTTTTATAATCTGAGATTACCTCTTCTTGGTCATCTTGGGGTTTTTCGATTCCGCCAAAATAAGAAAGAACAAACCTCTCGGCACGTCCCAGACCGAAAGAAAGATAAACTGCCGCGATCACCGCTTCCATGGCGTCGGCCAGGGTCGAGGGCCGGTTTCTGCCCCCGTCCTTTTCCTCGCCTTTGCCAAGGAGCAACACCGTATCGAGGCCGATCTCTTTGGCGACTTTGGCCAAGGTCTCCTCTTTGGCCAAAATCGCGCGGTTTCTGGTCAGCTCTCCCTCGTGCCAGTTGGCATATTCGGTAAAAAGATATTCCCCGATGATCAGACCGAGCACGGCGTCACCAAGGAATTCCAAACGCTGATTGTTCCGCTTTCCCCCCATATCATAGGAAGGGTGCATCAGCGCTGTTTTCAGCAATTCAAGCTGGACGCCTTCAATATTCCAGGCTTTGATCTTTTGCTCAAGAATTTCCTGATAATTCATATCATTTGCCTTCATTCACCTTTTTCTCGACGTATGCCACAGCATTTTCCACCGTTTGCATTTCCTGCAAAACATCGTCGGGGATCTCGATCCCGTATTCCAGTTCGATGGCCATCACCACTTCGAGGAGATCGAGGGAATCAATATCCAACTCCGCAAAGGTCGATCCGGGCTCTATTTCAAGATCATCGCCGTAATCCAATTTTGTACGGAAAATTTCTAACACTTTTTGATAGACATCACTCATTTTCTTTTCCTCCGGTCAGGTTTTGCTTTTGTTCTTGGTGATAAGCGGCAATATCGTTGGTGAGCTGTTCGATGAAATTCTGTTTCACAAAGGAAGCAGCGTTATAAACGGCATTTTCCACCGCCGTTGCCTTGGAACTCCCGTGGCAGACAAGGGAAACGCCGTTGACGCCTAAAAGCGGGGCGCCGCCGTAATTGCTGTAATCAAATCTTTGCGCGATATTTTTCAAACCCGGTTTCACGAGGACAGCGCCTATTTTTCGCATCGCCGTAGCGGTAATTTCCTCTTTGATTAGGTGAAACAAACCGGAAGCGACGCCTTCCGTCAGCTTCAGCGCCAGATTGCCGGTGAAGCCATCGGTGACCAAAACATCGTAATCACCGGTCATGATATCGCGTCCCTCCAGATTACCGATAAAATGAAGGCCCTTGGCAGCGGCCATCAGTTGATGGGCTTCCCGCACCACCGCCGTACCCTTGTGGGCTTCACTGCCATTGGAAAGCAGTGCCACTTCGGGACGTTTCTTATTGGTTAAAAAACGGGCATAAGCATTACCCATAATCGCGAAATCAAGGAGATTCCGTTCGTCGGCCTCAACATTGGCGCCGCCGTCAAGGAATACCTTCGGCCCTTTTAATGTCGGGTAAGGAATCACGATCGCCGGGCGTTTGACGCCTTTGACGCGGCCCAATAAAAGCAATGCGGCGCCCATTTGCGCCCCGGTGGAACCGCAGGAAATGATGGCATCGGCCTTTTTTTCGGCAACGAGTTGGGTTGCCATAAAAATAGAGGAATCTTTTTTCTTCCTGAGATTCTCCACGGATTCGTCCATCGCCATCACCGAATGAGAAATCACAGTTGTTAGCCGCTCCGGTAATACGGAAAGGTATTCAGCAAAAGCCTCCTCGCTGCCGACGAGAATGATCTCCAGATCCTTTTCCTTGACCAAAGCCTGTTTTACCCCGGCAATGATTTCCTGGGGAGCATGATCTCCGCCCATGGCGTCAATGGCAATTTTCATATATTCGCTATCCTTTCAAAAACTGAAAACGCACCCCTACCAAAGAAGGTAGAGGCGCGCTCAATACTTATTTTGCGGCAGTTTCTACTACCTCTTGTCCTTTATAGTATCCGCATTCGGGACACGCCCTATGCGGGCGTTTCAGAGCGTGGCACTGAGGACAATTGGACAGACCGGGCATTTTCAGCTTGTCTTCCCCACGGCGCTGTCTTTTGTTGGATTTGGACATTTTCCCTTTCGGTACTCCCATCGGTAACACCCCTTTCTCATCATTAACCCTTATTTAGCAAATCAGCCAAAACCGCCAGACGAGGGTCAATTGGTGATTTATCACAAGAGCATGTTTTTTCGTTTAAATTTGTGCCGCAGACGGGGCACAGCCCCCTGCAATCTCCCTTGCAGAGCGTCTTCATCGGCAAGGAAAGAAATACTGCCTGCTCTACATAGGGGAGCAGATTGATTTCGTCACCGGAAAAAAGGTGTACACCCTCTTCCTCGACTTCTTCATCGCCGCACTTTTCGGAAAGATTGGTAAACGATTCATGAAAATCAACATCCATGGGAATCGTCACTTTTTCACCGCAACGGTCACAGCTTCCCTGCAAAACGCAGCGAATCTCACCGCCGACGGTGATGACGCGGTCCCTATTTGCCACATCTCCCGTAAAGACGAGCTCTCCTTCGGCCAGCTTCAGACTGCTGTCCCGATCAAGTTCCTCTTTGCTGAGAGAAAAACCAAGGGGCATTGCGGAACCGTCGACGTTTTTTAATTTGCCGACTTTGATCATCATGGTCATAACCGCATTTCTTCCTCTTTAACAGAATAATTATATAAAAGTGTATCGCCGATGTCAAGGTCTATTCTTATTTCTTGATCAAGGCCAAAGTATCCTGGGCGATGGCCAATTCTTCATTGGTGGGAATGAGGAACGCTTTGATCTTCGAGTTGGCGGTGGTGATTTCTCTTTCCACGCCGCGGCAGTTGTTGGCTTCACGGTCAACTTCCACGCCAAGGAATTTCAAACCGTCAAGAATGGTTTCCCGGGCGGTGATGGAGTTTTCACCGATACCCGCGGTAAAGACGATGGCGTCAAGGCCGCCCATGGCCACCGCATAGGAACCGATGTATTTCTGTACGCCATAGTAGAAGATTTCCAAGGCTTTTTTGGCCTGTTCGTTGCCGTCAGCCGCCGCAGCCTCCACTTCCCGCATATCGCTGGAAACACCGGAAACGCCGAGAAAACCGCATTTTTTGTTGAGATAAGTTTCCATATCTTTTTGTTTGACCACGTCGTTTTCAATGAGATAGGTCACAACAGAAGCATCGATATCACCGCATCTGGTACCCATCAAAACACCGGCCAAGGGGGTAAGTCCCATGGAGGTATCGATACATTTGCCGCCGTCTACCGCGGAAAGGGAGGAACCGTTGCCCAAATGGCAGGTGACTATTTTCGCCTTGGGGTCGCCCAAAAGTTCAATGGCTCTCTGGGAAACGTATTTATGAGAAGTACCGTGAGCCCCGTAACGGCGGATTTTAAGTCTTTCGGCATCTTCATAGCGAATCCCGTACGTATAGGCTTTCGGGGGCATGGTCAGGTGGAAAGAGGTATCAAAAACAGAAACCATGGGCACGCCGGGCATCAATTTTTGGCAGGCGCGCATCCCGATGATGTGGGCGCGATTGTGCAGGGGAGCCATGGGAATGGTGGTTTCCAAGTCGGCCATGACTTTATCGTCAATCAAAACCGAGTGAGGGAAAAGAGCGCCGCCGTTCACATAACGGTGACCGACGCCTTTGATTTCGCTCAAATCGGCGACGACGCCGTGATCTTTATCAACGAGGGCTTCAAAAACCATTTTGATGGCAATATCGTGGTTTTCGATATCGGTTTTGACTTCGTATTTTTCTTTGCCCGAAGGGCTGTGAGAAAGCAGGGAATCACCGATTCCAATACGGTCAACAAGACCTTTTGCCATAACTTTTTCATCTTCCATATCAATCAGCTGATATTTCAGAGAAGAACTGCCGCAATTCACAACTAAAATCTTCATTGTAACTCAAACAACCTCCATATTGCATAAAATAATTAAGTATTGAATTAGATTTTCCAACAAATCTACTTAATAATATATATCATAGGAGCTTCACCCC
>CALFRX010000075.1 GCA_937919295.1 uncultured Peptococcaceae bacterium
GCGCCTTTTCTGGGAAAGATCCGACGAAGGTCGACCGTTCCGCCTGTTATGCCGCCCGCTATGTGGCGAAGAATATCGTCGCTGCCGGTTTGGCCAAAAAATGTGAAATTCAGGTTTCCTATGCCATCGGCGTGGCGAAGCCCATTTCCATCATGGTGGATACCTTTGGTACCGGCAAATTGCCCGATGATCAGATTGTTGATATCATCAAAGAGAACTTTGATTTACGCCCCGCGGCCATCATTCATACCCTTGATTTGCGCCGCCCCATTTACAGTCAGGTGGCGGCCTACGGCCACTTCGGCAGAAACGATCTTGATTTACCCTGGGAAAAGACGGATCGCGTCGCAGAGCTCGCCAAATATCTAAAATAGAGCCTTATGTTTCGCGCTTTGAATACCTACCTATCTTTATAGGTAGGTATTTTTATGGGGATTTTGTCGTAAAACCGCAAAATTGTGTTTTTTCTCGGAAGGAAGCTGCCGCCACCTGCCTTTTTCAGGGCAGCTACATTTTATGTATGTTGATTTTTTCTCTGTGATCTGTTATAGTTTTATATTGAAAATGGAGGAAAATGCATTGGAAAGATGTGTTTTGATCGTTTCCGCGTTGGAGCCGAATAAGGACTTCATCGGTTTCATCGACGAACTTTTGGAACTGCATATCGGCCCGGTCGTCATTGTCGACGATGGCAGCGGCGTGAAATATCGAAAAGTATTCCGTACTTTATGTTTAAAGGAAAACTGTACCGTACTTTTCCACGAAGAAAACAGGGGAAAGGGCGCCTCGATCAAAACAGCGATCCGCTGGTGTATCAGTCATTTTTCGGATTTTATGGGTATGATCACGGTGGATTGCGATGGTCAGCATCGTCCTAAAGACGTGAAAGCCGTATACGATAAACTTTGTTCGGTGCCCGAGGATCATCTCGTCCTCGGCGTGCGCACCTTTGCGGAGGATACAACGCCAAAATTGAGCCGTACCGGCAACCGTGTCGCCTCCTCTGTGATGCGCGCCCTTTACAGCATCGATCTTACCGATACGCAAACGGGTCTTCGGGGCTTTCGCCGTTCCATGCTCGATTGGCTGTTGATGGTCAAAGGCGACCACTACGATTATGAGTTGAACGTGTTGATCGAAGCGAAGCGGGAGAGCATTTCCTTTACCCTTGTGCCTGTGGATACTGTCTATTTTCGGGGTAACATCGAAAGTCATTACCGTCCTTTTGCCGATTCCTGGCGCATTGGTAAAATTATGGCCAGGGGGTTGCTGCGCTATTTTGCTTCGTCGCTGACAGCCACCGCTCTCGACTTGACCCTCTTCATTGTGCTGACGAAGCTGATCTTCGCCGATTTGCCCCTATCCAGCCGTATTCTGCTGGGAACACTGATCGCGCGTATCTTTTCCTCGATGCTCAACTATATGATCAATCGCCGCATCGTCTTTTCTCAGGACACCCGCTTTTATCCCACGATGCTGAAGTTTTATACCCTTTGGGTTTGCCAGTTGAGCATTTCCTATCTGTTCGTACTGACCTTTACGGCGATTTCCGGCATCGACGAAGTATTTATTAAAATGTTGGTTGACGGCTGCCTTGCCCTCTTTAGTTATCAGGTGCAATTACGCTGGGTCTTTAAAAGTCCCAAACACACCATACGAAGGTAAGCAAAAGGAGCTGTTTAAGAAGGAGTTACTATGTCAATTGTACTCGGCATCGACACCGGCGGTACTTATACCGACGCGGTGATCATTGATTTAAAAACCAAAGAGATTTTTGCCGCCGCCAAAGCGGAAACGACCCATTACCATTTGATTGATGGCATCAACCGGGTCATTGATGAGCTTGATTTTGATCGTTTTGATCAAGTGGAATATGCTTCTTTGTCCACAACGTTAGCGACCAACGCCATTGTGGAAAACCGCGGCTGCCGCGTGGGCTTGCTGCTCATGGGATTTACCCCCAGCCAGCAGCTGCCCCAATGTGAAATGGCTTTGCTCCCCGGTGAAGTCGATCTTCACGGCACGGTGGTGACCCCTCTTGATTACGGGCAGACCCGCAAAGCGATTATGGCCATGAAGGGCAAGGTGGACGCGGTAGCCGTTTCCGGCATTCTAAGTATTCGTAATCCCGTGCTGGAGGACGAAGTGAAAGCCATGGTTCGGCAGATCCTCGGTCTTCCCTGCATTGCCGCGCATGAATTATCCACCGCCCTTGGTATGCAGGAACGTACTGTTACCGCGGTATTGAACGCCAGATTGCTGTCGGTCATCGATGAATTGATGGGAGCAGTCAAAGCGGCGCTGGCCAGAAGGCATATGGATATCCCGGTG
Organism: uncultured Peptococcaceae bacterium; assembly: GCA_937919295.1. Taxonomy (GTDB): domain Bacteria; phylum Bacillota; class Dehalobacteriia; order UBA7702; family UBA7702; genus UBA7702. Next base: position 2,332 of record CALFRX010000075.1, read on the forward strand.
ATGATTGTGAAAGGCGACGGCAGCCTGATGAACGAAACCGTAGCCAAAGACAGACCCATCGAGACGATTCTTTCCGGCCCCGCGGCCAGTATCATCGGTGCTACGTTCTTAAACGGAACGGAAAACGGCCTCATTCTTGATATGGGCGGTACCACAACGGATATCGCCGTGATGAAAAACGGACGGCCCCGTATTGATCCGGAAGGCGCTCTTGTCGGCGGTTGGCGGACGCGGGTTGCCGCCACGGAGGTCAATACCTTCGGCCTTGGTGGCGATAGCCGCATTTGGTTCGATGGTATTGCCGGCGGCGTCAAAGTCGGACCCCGCCGCGTCTATCCCATTTCCGCCGTGACCAAGGTGTATCCGGGTTATCTTGATGAACTGCGTCAGCTGTTCCCGAAAAAAATCGGCATGATGATGAACGAGCTCTGTGAGGGCTATCTCCTATTACGTGAGCCGCCCAAGGCCATGGAACTGACCCCCATGGAACGAGCCATGTTGGGATATTTACAAGACGGCCCCCATACGCTCTACACTTTGGCGCAAAGATTCGGGATTGATTCCGAATTTCTCAAAATGGATCGTTTGGTGGAACACGGCATCATTGCCATGGTCGGTTTTACCCCCACGGATCTGCTCCACGTTACCGGCGAATACGTCAGAGGTGACGCGGAAGCCGCCAATCTTGCCTTGCTCCTCATCGCCAAGCGCTGGTGTGAAGATAAGAACGACATCATACAATCCATGCGTTTTCATATCACCGATCGCTTGACCCGCACGATTTTGGACAGTGTGATTTCCTATGAACGCATTGCCACCGATGCCGCGGAGACAAAGCAGATGCAGACATTGGTGGAAAAAGCGTTTTACGGCAGAGAAGATGAATTGTTTACCCAGATCTTCCGTCTGAATATGCCTGTGGTGGGTATCGGCGCGCCGGTGAAAGCTTGGCTCACCCCGGCGGCGGAAAAATTTCATACCGAGGCGGTCTATCCCGCCCATCACGATGTTGCCAACGCCGTGGGCGCTGCTGCCGGCAAGGTGATGTACATTTACCGCATTTCCGTACAGAACCATGAAATCGACGGCATCCATATTTACGCTCCCTGGGGCAGAATCGCTTATGCTGCCGATGAGGACGCTGCCCACGATGTGAACGATGTGACCGCCGAGCAGATGCATATCGCCAATCAGAATCGCGACCGTGTTTTCCTGATGGAGCAGGCAATTCAATATGCCATTGGTATCGGTAAAAAGCGGATGAGAGAAACCATGATCAAGCAGGCTGCCGGCGATTACGATATTTTGGTGGAACGCCGGGATAAGAAAGCGTCCAATCAATACAGTGAAAATCTGACGATGTTCATTGAGTCGGAACTGGAAGTGATTGCCGTGGGTCGCCCTTCATGGGCATAAGCATCATGAAAATGGACGGAAAGGGACCATGTACCGATGACTGTGAAGACTCTTTTACCGTCACAGGATCTTGTTTCCCCGAAGATGAACAAGAAAGGACCCGTTGCGCCTTGATTGAATTGAATAAAAAATTGCGGATAGGTTAGGTATTAGAATGGATTTAGTGGATGTGATTTATGGATTGATGTTTCATCTCGACGATTATTTGGCGGGATTTATCATTCAATACGGTTTGCTGGTTTATATTCTGATTTTTGCAGTCATCTTTTCCGAAACGGGTTTATTTGTTTTGTTTCTGCCGGGGGATTCTTTCATCTTCGCCTGTGCTACCTTTGCGGCGGTGGGGCTGATCGATATCTGGGCCTTGATTCTGATCTGCTTCATCGCGGCATTTGTTGGTGAAGTCGTCAATTTTTACTTTGGTCGTACCTGGGGCAGGAAAATATACAGTAGGGCGGAAAAGCGTTTTATAAAAAAGGAGAATGTTGAAAAAGCCGGAGAATTTTATGAAAAGTACGGTGGGAAAGCCATTATCCTGTCAAGATTTGTGCCGATTCTGCGCCAATTTACACCCTTTGTCGTTGGCATCGGGGATATGTCTTATCGGCGATTTATGGTTTATAATCTGATCGCCGTCGTTCTTTGGATCGGCCTCATCTCGGCAGGGGGATATTTTTTCGGCAATATCCCCATCGTGCAGCATAATTTCACTATCGTTCTCATCCTGATTGTGCTCGTTTCTTTATTGCCCGCCGTCATTGCCTATTTTAAAGCCAAAAAGGAAATTTAACAAAGCCCTGAGGAAGCAGGGAAAACCGCGGCTGTGGTTTATTACTGCTTCCTGTAAAGAGGGAGAATAAATGTAGTTTGCCTTTGATTTCCCCTTGAAAAGAGGGGAAGAAGTTGTTTTATCGTATGGAGCAGTTGTTTTTAATCCGAATGAGCTTAATAAAAAAATCCGGCGAATGCCGGATTTTTTAGTTCATGGTTTTATGATTTTTTTGTTTTAGATGAGGTCTCTTCCGGTGCCGCGGAGGGTTCCGGGAGGGCGCGGTCGCCCATGTCGCTTTCGTTATCAAGATCCAGCTCAAACCAGAAGTTGACGCCGTTTTCGCTGTTAAAGACTCCGCACTGATTGTTGTGGGCTTCCATGATGGTTTTCACGATGGTCAGACCGATGCCGGTGCCGCCGTAAATGCCGGTACGGGATTTGTTGCGTTTATAGAAGCTGAGCCAAATCTTATCCAGTTCGTCTTCGGGAATATTTTCTCCCTCGTTGAAGACGTTGAGGTGGAGCTTTTCACCGATCTTCGTGGCGCTGATCTCGATGATCCCACCGCTTTTTGTGTGATCCGCGGCATTGGTGATCAGGTTGATCAGTACCTGGCTCAGCATGTTGCTGTCGGCCAGGATCATGTTCTTTTCGACGGCGGTCTGCACCCTGATGTTCTTTTCCTTGAACATCAAATTAAATTTGGCAATGATCACCTCGACAAAGGAAGCGATTTCCAGCGATTCGATTTCCGGTTTCACTTTTCCCAGCTCTAACTGGGAAAGATCGAGGATCTGGCGCACTAATTTATTCATGCGGTCGGATTCCTCTATGATTACGGAGCAGTAGAAATCACGGTCTTCCTGGCTTTCGCTGATATTTTCTTTAAGACCTTCGGCATAGCCCTGAATGATGGCGATGGGAGTTTTTAAATCATGGGAAACGTTGGCGATGAGGTTTTGCCGCATTTCATCGATTTGCCGTTCCTTCTTGATCTCTTCTTCCAACCGTTCATTGGTCCGTTGCAGCTCTTTGATGGATTCCTCTAAGTGGGTGGAGAGGAAGTTGACATTTTCCCCCAGCTCGCCGATTTCATCGGTGGTATTCCCCTTAAATTTTCTGGTGAAATCAAGGTTGGACATATTTTTGGTGATGGCATTGATTTCGAGGATCGGCTTGACCCAATGACGGGAAATGAAATACGCCATCAGCAGTGAAACGATCATCGTGATACAGCCTGTCATAACGATGAAGAAGCGGCTGTAACCGATATTCGCCTCAATGGAGGGAACGGAGATGCGCAGCACGATGTAAAACATATCGTTGCTTAAAGGCAGTTCACCAATGAGTGTCAAAAAGCGGCCCTCAGAGAATTTATCGTTTTGGGTGTAAATGATATAGCTGTCTTTGTGGATCGTGGAGCCGAAGGTTTCGATTTCCCGCTGATAGAGCTCGGAGTCCATGGTATCGGTAATTTTTTGGTGGATTTCGCCGTTATCCTCAATGATAAAGGCGCTGACGGTGTCGTAATTGCTGTTGAGAAATAGAATCTGCATGCCCGATGCAGATTCAAATTCTTCAATATTGCTGGACAAATAGCCGTTATTTTTGATGACTTCGTTGTAGATGGTATGGTACGCTTCGGCCAGCATATTCTTATTCTCCGCCAGGGCATATTTGCCATAGAAGAGCAGGTGGGAGGAAGTCAGAATCAGCATGAAGACGATAACCACAAAGCCCACCGTGATGAACAGTTTCGCCTGAATCGAGTATTTCATAAGATATCCTTTTATACGGTACGGGTGGTCTTACCCCTCGAAACGGTAACCATAGCCGCGTACGGTTTCAATGAGATTGCCTTTTTCGCCCAGTTTTGCCCGGAGTTTTTTGATGTGTGTATCGACGGTACGCAGATCGCCGAAGTAATCGTAGCCCCAGAGGGCGTTTAAGATCTGTTCCCGGCTCAAAGCGACTTTGCGGTTGACGGCGAGATAGACGAGGAGCTCATATTCTTTGGGACTTAAATCGATGCGTTTATCGTCATCCGTAACGACTCTGGCAACTTCATCGATGACAAGGCCGTCAAACTCTTTCATGGCGCAGGCCGCGCCTTCCGGCTGCTGTCTTAAAAGCAGCTTGATCCGGGCCATCAGAACGATGGGGCTGAAGGGCTTTGTGATGTAATCGCTGGCGCCGAGTTCCAGGCCGAACACTTCGTCGCTGTCTTCGGAACGGGCCGTCAGCATGATGACGGGTAATTGAGCGTCTTTTTTGCGAATGTGCCGCAACACGCTCCAGCCGTCGTAGTGGGGCATCATCACATCAAGAATGACGAGACTCAACTGTCCCAGTTTGGCTTCGATAATATCCATGGCTTCCTGCCCGTCGGCGGCTTCAAAAACAGTGTAACCCTCTTTGGTCAAAAAGTCTTTGACCAAGCGGCGCATTCTTTCTTCATCTTCTGCAATTAAAATATTCACAATTGGTACCTCCATTCAAGGGATCGAATAACATTGATTGTCTCCATTATGATGTAGAAATATGATACTTTGGTGTCCGTTTTCGCATGATTCTATATTTTCGTGTTTTATTGGTGATGTTTGCGGTTTTGATCCCTCTGCGCCGCGTTGTTTTGCTTTGGCCCTCTTAGGCGCTGTGCCTTATTTTGCCTTGTGCCGCTGCCCTTTTTTTGCTCTCTGCCGGTGGCGTACTTTTTTTGGAAGTAAGGATTCCCTGTTTTGCCGCCGCCTTTTTCCTGATAAAGGGAGGACGTTTGGTTTCGCAGTTGTTTCATGTATTTTTCTTTTTCTTTTTGTGCCGTTTTATGGATGCGCTTCACGTAATCCTTGTGGCGCCCTCCGAAATAGCGGAAACTTAGCAGTATTGCGGCAATGACCATTAGGATCAGCAGGACAATGCCGATAATTTTAAAAGCCTTGCCCCAGGAGGAGCGTTCATTCTTTTCATAGAAGGCTACTTTCGTGACGGTACCGGCATAGGAAGCGTCCTGCGGTAAAGTCAAGGTGATGGTGCCGCTGAGATAAGCGTTTTCCGTATAAGCCACGGCGGCTTCTAAATCTTTAACGCGATAGCCGGTGGGCAGCAGAAAGTCCCTGTTGCCGGTGAAGGCGAGATTCAAAGCCGAGATATCGTCGGGGAGCAGGTTGCTGAGTTCCCCCGCACTGATAGAGACTTTATCCCATTTGTAAAAGCCGAAATTCAGCAAAGCCTGGATATCGTTGTAGACACCGTTTTGCGTGCCGTTCATGACCACGGCGATCAGATTCCGATCATTGACCGAGGCGTAAACGGCGCAATGGTACTTTTCTGAAGAACTGTTATAGGCATTGATGCCGCCTTGGATGCCGGCATAGAGAATACTGCCGTTAAAAAGCTGGTTAGAGCTGTTTAAGGTGATTTTGCCGCTGTTTCCTGCTGCTCCCGGGTCACTTAGGCTGTCTGTGGTTGTCTCCGTGGTTGTCTCTGTGGTATCCGCAACCTCCCCGGCGGCGTTATCTGTATTTGCGGCGTCACTGCCGGTTTCGGTTTTTTTACTGTCAGCGGCGGTCTCTTCCGCCGTTACGGTAATGGTATGTTTCCCGGTGGTAAACAGCGTTTGAAAGCTTTCTGTTCGCCAAGCGTTTTTAATCAGTTTCGCCACGTCGAGGCAGCTTGTTTGCTGGGTATCGTAATAGTGGCCATCGGCGTTGGTGGCTTTCATCGTCGAAGCGCAGAGCTTGTCGGTGGTGGCGTTCATCTGTTTTACATAAGCGTCGATGGCCGCCTGGGTTTTTTCCGCGTCTGTCAGAGCCGTGTAAGCTTCGGCGGTGGTATCGATAAAGAGGCGGCCGAGGTTTTCGGCGACCACGTTTGCGGCGTCATTATGTCCCTCAAGATACGCCGCGAAAAGCATATCGGTTAAGGAAACGCTTTCCCCCGCCTTGAGGCCCAGATTGGGCGGATCGGCGTAGACTTTCAGCGCAGCTTCACTAACGGTAAGATTCTTTGGCGCGTCTTTTGTTTTTAAGGCCGTAATGATGTTAAGTAATTTATCGAAATCGCCGGCGGATGAAAGGGTATAGGGATTTTTGCCGTAGAGAATTTGTCCCGTATCGGCGTCGATGAGCACCGCGGAACTGCTGCCGATGTCTTCTGCGCCGAAAAGGGGAGCAGAAAAGCACATCCATATGGTGAAGATCAAACAAATCAACAAAGAAAAATGATGATGTTTTTTCATATAATAACATTTTCTCCAGATCGTTCAGATAAAAATTCAATATATAGTATAAACCAAAAAGAGCCTTTTGACAAATAAATTATGGGTTTTTCATGAGTTTTCTGCTCTATAAGAAGGAGAAAACTTTTCTTTTCAGAATTTTATTATAATATGGAAAATAAAAAAGGAGCGAAAACTGTTATGTCTTGTCATTTGATCACCGGCCGGCAAAATACGGATCGAACCGCGGCGCTGTATCATGTCTTATTTCAGGCTTTGGGGCAAAAGGGCCGGCAGGTCTATTTGGTCTTGCCGGAGCAGGCCACATTTCAGCATGAATTGAAAATCGCGGCGACAGGGGCAGGACGTAATTTGCTGAATCTGAAGATCACTTCTTTCAAGCGCCTTGCCGATGGTCATGTTAACCATGCCGCGCTGGATAAATTAGGGCGTAACCTGATGATCTATGGACTCCTGAGGGAAAAGAGAAATCAGCTTTCCGCGTTAAAGCCCGCCGATATCAGCGGCGGTTTTGTGGAAGATATGGGCGATGTCTTAAAAGAAGTTTCGATGAACGGTCTTTCCGCTGATTTTCTTTTGGAGAAGGCAGCAGAGTTGGAGTCTTTCGCCAATGTCGGCGATCTCCCCGGGAAATTGCGGGATATTGCTTTGCTCAAGGCGGCGATGGAAGAGAAGGGTGTTCCCGATGAAAGCGGCTTGCTCTTTTCCTTTGCTGAGATCATTCGGGAAGAGGGGCTTTTTGCCGACGCGGTCTTCTGCTTTGACGAGTTTTTTGATTTTACGGCGGCGGAGTACGCGGTGATCGACGCTTTGTTTGCTTCTTCCGTTGATACGCATTTTGCCTTTTTATATGATTCCTATGATAAGGAAGCGCCTGTTTTCGCCAAAACAGCAGCGGCGGTATGCCGTTTGCAGGGGATCGCCCGTGATCATGATGTGGCGGTGGCCATGACACCCCTTAAGACAGAGGAAAACCAAAGCGCTCTTGCCTTTTTGGAACGTCATTTTTTCACCCAGGACGGCGCGGTTTACCCGGGGACGGCAGAGGGTTTCAACATCGTCTCCGCGGAGAACAAAAAAGCGGAGATTCGCCAAATGGTTCAAAGCATCTGCGATCTTTTGGAAGAAGGCTATGAAAGGGCTGATATCGGCGTTTGTTTTAGGAATATCGGCGGCTATGAAAAATACATCGACGATCTTTTTGCTTCCTATGGGATCCCCTATTTTGTGGATCAGGAGATCTCTTTGCTGAACCACCCCGTCTTTCAATTCGGTGCCGGTCTCTTACGGATCGCCGCGGCAAAATGGTCCTTCGCCTCGGTTTTCGCCCTTTTGAAAAGCGGCCTTTTCCCCATGGCGGAAAACGACTGTGACCGCTTGGAAAATTACTGCCTTGCCCACGCTATC
>CALFRX010000076.1 GCA_937919295.1 uncultured Peptococcaceae bacterium
ATGGCGGGGCTCTCTCCGCTTTTAACCACGCTGAAAGCCAAAAACAAGGTGGCCTTTGCCAATAAGGAAAGCCTTGTTACCGCAGGCCACCTGGTGATGTCCCTGGTCAAAGAAATGAAAACCGCATTGCTCCCCGTAGACAGCGAACATTCCGCGATCTTCCAGTGTTTGCTGGGAGGCAGGAGCGGTTTGAAAAAATTAGTGCTGACAGCCTCCGGCGGGCCTTTTCGGGAATACAGCGCAGACCAGTTGGAGTGCGTCACCCCGGAAATGGCGTTGCAGCATCCCACCTGGAACATGGGGGCTAAGGTGACCATTGACAGCTCTACGATGATGAATAAGGGTCTTGAGGTGATTGAGGCTCATTGGCTCTTTGATTGTCCCTATGAACAAATTGAAGTTTTGATCCAGCCCCAAAGCGTTGTTCACTCCATGGTCTGTTTTAAGGATGGTTCTTTCATCGGCCATCTGGGAAAAGCCGATATGCGCATCCCCATCCAATTCGCCCTGACCTATCCGGAGCGCAGGGAAAACCCCCTTACGGAATTGGATTTTGCCGCTCTGGGTCACCTTGATTTTAGCGCGCCGCAAAAGGAGGTATTTCCCCTTTTGGGTCTTGCCTATGAGGTGGGTAAAGCCGGCGGTACGCTGCCTGCGGTAATGAACGCTGCCAACGAAGTATTGGTGTATAAGTTCCTTAAGAAGAGAATAAAATATAAAGATATTTACAGGTATGTCGCCGAGACTGTGGCAAATCATGAAAATATTGTCGACCCGTCTCTTGCTGAAATTCTCGCCGTGGCGGCGGAAACCAAAGAGAAGTTGGCGGGTATCTGAAAAATAGGGAAGGTGCTTTCATTGAGTATTTTATGGACGGTTGTCTTGACTTTGGTGATGTTCGGCATCATTATTTTTGCCCACGAAGGTGGTCATTTGCTCTGCGCCAAAGCCTGCCGCATCTACGTAGAAGAATTTTCCGTGGGCATGGGGCCGAAGCTGTTTTCCTTTCAAAAGGGGGAAACCATCTATTCTTTGCGGCTGCTGCCCATCGGCGGCTACTGCAAAATGCCGGGGGAAGACGGCGAAAGCCAATTGCCCAACGGATTCGATAAAAAATCAGTACC
>CALFRX010000077.1 GCA_937919295.1 uncultured Peptococcaceae bacterium
ATGCATTTAAGCCGGTTAGGGCGTACTCCACTGGCGCCGGATGGGGCTTGAAAAACTCGGTGGATTCTTTCGTTACCAGGAGATCAAAATAGTCCGCCGCTTTTAAATGCTCCAAATTAAGGAGCAGGCTGTCTTTGCGTTTCGACGTGACCACGGCAACGGTTAACCCCTCTTCTTTCAGAAATTTTAGAATATCTTCCATGCCGTCGTAAAAGCAGATCAGATCCGCCCCCCATTGGATATATTCTTTGCGGTAAGTATCGACAAATTCCGCAGCGCGGTCTTGCCCACAGAGCTCAACGCCCATCATCACAAGGGGGATGCCGATCAGGCTTTTTGCGTAATCAATATCATAGTCGCAGCCCATTGTCGTGCCGGTCTTTTTTAGTGTGGTAATAATACCGGGGATCGTGTTTGCCACGGTCCCGTCAAAGTCAAAAAGAAAAGTATCAGTCCTCATTGTTATGCTCCCGTATTCTTACTTTTTCTACCTTTTCGCGTATTTCGGCCAAAGGTAAGCCTTCCGCCGCGGCGATTCTCTTTAAATCCTCATATTCCGCCTTGGCTTTCTTAACGCCGTAACCTTCGGCGCATTTAAAGGTAACTTCGCCGTAGGGCGTCGCCACTTTTTCGCAGCAGCGCTGCAAAGTAAAGCGTTCCATCGGCGCAACGGTCATCCCCAACGTGGTGGTGTGGCGAAAGAGCGCATTACGCGCCTGTTCGACGCTTTTCCCTTCCGCCAGCACCGTGATTTTCACTCCGGGCCGTCCTTTTTTCATTTGAACCGGCGTAAAGTACATGTCGTTGACACCGGCGGCGTAAATCACGTCCCAGAGAAAGCCTAATTCCTCACCGGTCATATCGTCTACGGTGCATTCGATGCGATAGAGGCCGCAAGAAGAGGCCTCGCTGCTTTCGCCGATGAAGATTCTTAGCAGGTTCGGCATCGTAAAGTCACGGCTGCCTAAACCTACGCCGGTGTGCGTGACACACATGGCGGGAAAATCGCCGAATTGGCAGGAAAGCGCTTTCAGCAGGGCAATACCGGTGGGCGTCACTGTTTCCCCTTTGACTGCGCTGCCGAAAACGGGGACGCCGCAAAGAAGTTTGTTTAACGCTGGGGCGGGAAGAGGGATTTCCCCGTGGGCGCAGGCAACACTGCCGCTGCCCATGGGTAACGGAGAACAGAAAATTTTTTTTAGGGCCAGATCGTGGACGAGGAGAGCGACAGCGCAGATGTCGAGGATCGTATCGGCGGCGCCGACTTCGTGAAAGTGCAGCTGCTCCCGGTCAATCCGGTGGGCGTTGGCTTCGGCGTCTGCCAACAGGGAAAAGGTTTTTAAGATCATGGTTTCCACCGCTTCCGGAAAACGGGCGTTTTTAACGATCTCTACGATTTCAGTGAGGTGGCGCGATTTTTGTTTTACTTTGTCAACGAGGACAAACTCAATTTTGCTGCCGCCAAAGCCCTGCCGGATCTCCTCTTGCCGCTGCCATTGCCAAGGAGGCAGAGAGAGTCTATGGAGATCGTCTAAAAGCCGGCTTTCATCGCCGCCGCTGTCCAACAGCGCCGCCACCAACATATCGCCGCTGACACCGCCCACAGGGTTGATATATGCGATTTTCATCAATCATTACCTGCCTTTCTGTCAAAACTGCCGCTGTGAAAAGGCGTTTCGTCAAGGAGCACCCGGGCAAAAGGGATATTGTTTATAACCGCTTGGAAGTTATGCCGCAGGAAAGAAATCTCTCCTTCCGAGGCTTCGATGCGGGCCGTTTCCCGATCCACAAAACGCAGGCGAAAATTGTCGGATAAAAACTGTTTTAGGTGGTGCTCCCCGGCTTTTATGCGCTCGATGTCGAAGGCGCGGAAGCCTTCGTCAAGATCGTAGGGGAAGCGCGTTAAAAGGCAGGGGGTGCTAAGTTTCGCCGCGCTAAGGAGACCGCGTTCCGCGCCGAAACGACGGACTTCCGCTTTGCTGAAACCGTTGTCCGCCAAGGGACTGCGAAAACCCGTTTCCGCCACAGCCCGTTCCCCGGGACGGTGGACAAAGCGATCATCTCCATTGCTGCCTTCCAGAAAGTGTTTGCCGCCGTACTTTTCGCCATAGCGGCGGAGCTCTTCGCAAATCAGTTTTTTACAATGATAGCACCGTGAGCGCCGGTTATGAAAAATGTCGCTTTCAGCAAAGGTTTCGACCCGGAGAAAATGCAGACGCCAGCCCCGGCGTTTTGCTTCGGCGGCAGCGTAGTTTTGTTCTCCCTCATCGGTTCCCTCGGTGACGGCAAAAATAGCCAGCGCCGTGTCGGGATGAGCCTTAAAGGCAAGGTCGGTTAAAAGTGCGCTGTCCGCCCCGGCGGAGCAGGCGATGACCGGATGGTCGTAATCCTTTAGCTGTGTCAGCAAGCGCTTCTTTTTTATTTCATAGGCATTTTGATTCATAGCAAAAGCATATAATAATTCTTTTGAAATTGCAAGCCGCCATCATCATCGGTTTTAGAAGGGTTTCAGAGGGGGGCAGGGGGGGCAAAGAAACGTTGTCAATCAGCGTCTCCTGTGTTATAATATAAATTTAAAAGAACCCTAAAAGGAGAATACGCCATGAGTGCAATATATAATTTTTACGCCGGCCCCGCCGTCCTTTACCGGGAAGTATTGGAACAGGCGAAAGAAGAGCTTTTGGATTTTGCCGGCACAGGGATGAGCGTTCTGGAAATCAGCCATCGCGCCAAAGCCTACGATGCCGTCATCGAGGAAGCCGAAGCGAATCTCAAATCATTGATGGGCTTAAATGACGACTACCGCGTGGTATTCCTCCAAGGCGGCGCCAGTTTACAATTTTCCATGGTGCCGATGAACTTTTTGCCCCCGGGGAGAACCGCCGATTATATTTTGACCGGCACCTGGTCGCAAAAGGCGCTCCAGGAAGCGAAAAAAATCGGTGACACCCACGTAGTCTTCGACGGCAGCGATACTAAATTCAACCGAATTCCCAACGATACCGAACTGCGTTTTTCTGATGATCCCGTCTATGTCCATATGACGACCAACAATACGATTTACGGCACGGAATTTTCTGCGCTCCCCGAAGTCAAAACAGCACCCCTCATCGCCGACATGTCCTCGGATATTTTGAGTAAACCGCTGCCCTTTGACAAGTTTTCCCTGATTTACGCGGGAGCACAGAAAAACCTGGGCCCCGCCGGCGTCACCGTGGTGGTTCTGAAAAAAGACTTTTTGGCAAGGGCTCAGGAGGTCAATGCCACAATGCTGAAATATAGCACCCACGTCGAGGCCAATTCTCTTTATAATACGCCTCCCGCCTTCAGTGTTTACCTGGTCAATTTGGTGCTCCGCCATCTGAAAAAGCTCGGCGGTTTAACGGTGGTGGCGGCGAATAATGAAAAGAAAGCAGCTCTGATTTATGATATCATCGATGGTAGCGACGGGTTTTACAAGGGTCACGCTGAAAAGGGGAGTCGTTCTTTGATGAACATAACGTTTACCATGGGCAGCGCAGATCTGGAAAAGCAATTCGTTGCCGAAAGCGAGGCCGCGGGGTTGATGGGCCTCAAGGGTCACCGTTCCGTTGGCGGGCTCAGAGCTTCGGTTTATAATGCCATGCCCTTAGCCGGTGCCAAGGCGTTGGCCGATTTTATGGTGGAATTTCAACGGAAGAATGGTTAAGGAACGTGAACAGAGAAGCGCCCATTGGCCTTTTTGATTCCGGGGTCGGCGGCATCTCCGTCCTTGGACGGCTGATAAACCTTTTACCCCGGGAGAATTATATCTATTATGCTGATACAGCCCGTTTCCCTTATGGCGACAAGTCTTGTGCGGAGGTGAAAGCCGGTGTGCTAAAAGCCGCCGCAGCCATGGCGGAGCGTGGTGTTAAAATGCTGGTGGTGGCTTGCAATACGGCGACCGCCGCAGCCATTGAGGATTTACGGGCAAAGTACGATTTTCCTGTGCTCGGCATTGAACCGGCGTTGAAGCCGGCAGTGGAAACCGCCGCGGGGAAGAGCGTCGCCATCATCGCCACCTCGCTGACGCTGAAAGAAGAGAAATTCCGCAGGCTCTTTGAGGCTTACCGGGAAAAAGGGGAGATTATCAATTTAAAAGCGCCGGGCCTTGCCGATTTGGTGGAAAGCGGTCACTACCGCGATGAAATGGCCAGAGCATATCTCTCAGAGCTCTTTGCCGGCGTGAAAGCCGACACCGTTGTTTTAGGCTGCACCCACTACCTCTTTTTATGGGAACTGATCCGGGAGTTTTTCCCCGGCGCGGAAATCATTGATGGCGGCGAGGGCCTTGCCCGCAACGTCTGCCGAACCCTTGAGGAACAGGGGCTCTTAAAGGATGGGGGAGAGGGGAGCATCACCGTGCTGTCCAGCGATGAAGCATTGTTTCTCCCACGCTTTGACGGCTTTTTTCAGGATATCTTGTCAATTTTGGCGTTGGTTTCGCATAAGATGACATGAGAGAATCCATAAGGAGGAGGTCTTTTGAACGCTGACGGGATACAAGGCCTCGATGATCTGAACGCCTTGTTTTGGCAAAACCGTGACCGGCTCGGCGAGGAAGAACAGCGTCTTTTTCAGGCCATATTGCTGGAACTGCAAAAGGGGGAAGGTTGTGACCGCGCCCTGCTAAAAAAGCTCATTTCTTGTTTGGGAGAAAAACGTAATCTGGTATAAAAAAGGGAGCATCGTCGTGAAAAGCGACGGTGCTCCCTTTTATACTGATAAAATGTAAAATGGTATGCTGCGGCGTTTATTCTTCTTCTGCGGCCCGGTGCTTACCCCAGAAAAACAGTGCCACAGTGCCGGGGCCGGTATGGCTTCCGATGGTGGTGCCAATGTTATTGATCACAATTTTCCCCTTTAATTGAGGGAATTTTTCTTCCACGAGGGATGCCACGGCTTTGGCATCGGCCAAACAGGCGGAGTGGGAAATAAAACAGTTGCCGTTGTAATCGCCGCCGTCTTTGGCGTAAGTCGCCATTTTTTCGGCCATGGCGGCAATAGCTTTTTTCTTTGTGCGGATTTTGGACCAAACCGTCAGGTGTCCCGTTTCATCGACATAAAGCAGGGGACAAATCTTTAAAACCGTGCCGAGATAACCGGCGCTTTTGGAAATTCTGCCGCCTTTGATGTAAAAAGTCAGATCGCTGGAAAAGAACCAATGGTGGAGCTCAATCTTGTGGGCTTCGGCCCAAGCGGCCAGTTCCTCCATGTGGTAGCCGTCGTTTCTCAACGCCGACAGGCGAACCATGAGCAGTCCGTAACCGGCGGAAGCGGCCAAAGAATCAATGACGATGATTTTTCGTTCGGGGAATTGTTCCTCCAGAATTTCTTTGGCGGCGTAGGCCGCGTTATACGTCCCGGAAATCCCCGAGGAAAGGGAAACGTGCAAAATATCCCGGCCATCTTCTAAAAAGCCGGTGAAATAATCGATGAATTCAGCAGTATTGATCTGCGATGTCTTTGTATCGGCGCCGTCGGTCATAGCTTTGTAAAAAGAATCCATGCTGTCGGCGGGGTTGTCGTAATGCTCTTCGCCGTCTAAAAGGTAATGAAAACGAATATAGCGAAGATTGTTAGCCTGGTACTGCTCTTCCGTAAGATCCGCAGTGGTGCAGCAACTTAATATAAACGGTTTCTTCATAATTCTCTCCTGCTAAATGTATTCCATTTCGGTATAAAGCATACGCGTCTTATTATAAAGTATTATATAGTATTCCATACCGTATGGCAAGAGGGAAATGAAAAGCACTCTTTTCTCAGGAAACGTAAAAAGAAGGTGAGGGGAGAACGTTGTTTTTAAAAAAAATCCGTACCGAAGGTACGGAGAAAGTGGGGCCGTAATCACCAACGCGGCAAAACGCGGGGATCCAAAGCGAAAGCAAAAATAAAAATCCAATAAGTCATAAGAAGAAAGGAATCACGGGTATGCCGTGAAGCACCGGATAAAGGAAAGAGAGGGAGGACATCCCATCATTTTTTGAGCGTGGATTGATTCGTAAAGTCCGCTCTCTTCTATTCTATGAGCGCAAGATTGGATTTATGCCTCATTCAAAGCAAAATAAATACGATCAAAGGAATGGTCAACAGGGAAAGAACGGTCGAGATGAAAACGCCCCGGGAGGCCAGCAATTCGTTGCCGCCGTATTCGATGCAAAGCATCGTGGCATTGGTAGCCACAGGCATGGCCGTGAGCACGGTGGCGATACCGAGGAGCAGGGAATCGTCGATGAGCTGGCTTAAAACGAAATAGATCAGCAGGGGACAGAGAATCAGTTTGATCAGGGAGAGCAGGTAGAGTTTGGGGATATTCCAGACCTCCCGGAAGGGCAGCTGTGCCAGGGAGGAGCCGATCAGCATCATTGCCAGGGGAATTGTAGCGCTGCCGAGGAGAGAAAGTCCGTCATTAACCGCGGCGGGAAGCGAAATCGGCATGAGATAGAGAAGGAGCGCCGCCACGGAAGCGACCACGGTGGGATTCCATAGGGCGGTTATTTTCAGCTTCGTTCCTTTGGGGGCGATCATCAAAATGCCGACGGAAAAGCAGAAGAGATTCATGGGTAGATTGAAGATGGCGGCAAGGAAGATTGCTTTTTCGCCGAAAAGCGCCGACAGTACCGGAAAGCCTATAAAACCGACGTTGCCGAAAATCGTCATGAAATGATAGATTCCATAGTCGGCCCGGTCTGCCTTTAAAATGCGGGGTACGGCCAAAGAGACGGCGCCCAAAAGCGCGTAAGTAAAAAAAGACGCCCCCAACAACAGTAAAACACCGCTTTTTGCGATATCCTGGGGCACTTCGGTGACGGAAGACAAAATCAGCGCCGGCAGCGTTAGATAAATGACGAGCCGGGAAAGAGCTTTGTTTCCCTCCGCGTTTAGTATTTTTGTTTTAAAACCAAGGTAGCCTGCGGCGGCGATGAAAAAGAGCATAAAAATCTGCTCGATGATAACGGATAGTTCCATGGCGGTACCTGCTTACGGTTGATTGAGAAATTCGATGATGGCGGCGGCCAGCTCCTTTTTTTCCAGGAAAAACGGTTTTTCCCCGGTAAAGTAAAGAGGCTCGGAAAAGGTCATCCGGCGGTTTTTCGGTGCAAAGCGCAAGGGCGTAAAGGCAAGATGGCGGTCGGTGTCACGGAAATACGCCTTTTCCAGATGAAAAAAACCGGTATAAATCTCTTTGATGGGATCCGCGGTATTGCTGTAGTCGGTATCAACGGCAATGACGACGCTTTTTCCGCGTTTCAGTGTCTCGTTGGTTTCCCGAAAGGTTTCCAGAATATCGCGTTTGCCGCGGTGGACGGGAATGCTGTCAATGCTGCGAATCAGCGGCGCCACGATGGCTGCGGCGAAAGCGGCGCGGGGAGCGAAACGCCGTGGATGTTTGCCGTGCCGCGTGGAAAACGTATAGTCGCGGAATTGATAAAAACAGTCGGGGAAATGAAAAAAGATGTCCAGCACCCAAATGCGCACCGGTATTTTTAAGGAAACGAAAGCGTTGAGCGGCCCTTTTAAGTCGCTGTGCCGGATGAGAAAAACCGTCGGTTGGGGCAAGGCGGCGATGTCCTGGGTCGTGTGGCAGGGCTTGATCACAAGAGACGCGGCGACGCGGAGAAAACGTTGGCATTTGTTCATGTTTTCCTCCCGATGTTGGTTAAAAAGCAGAGGGAAACACGGAGGGAATCACGAACCGGGCGGTAGTGACTTGCGGCGTTTTCGTTGATATAAACTGTTTTTATCGCTACGGTACGGATGGGGATGTGGCGGCGGGCGGCATCGATCAGCATATTGATTTCGTATTCAAAGCGCTGGCCGGGAATGCGGCAAAGGACGGGAGCGTAAGCATAAGGCAGGCCCCGTAAACCCGTCTGGGTATCGCCGACGTTGATGCCATAGAGATTTTTGGCAAAGAACGCGGCGGTAAGGTTGCCGAGATAACTCTTTTTCGGTGTTTCTCGATCAAAGGCGCGGGTTCCCAAAACAATGCTATCGGGATATTTTTCTAAGCTATAAAGCACTTTTTTGATATCTTCCATTTTATGTTGACCGTCACAATCCGCGGTGATGAAGGCGTCGGTTGCCGTATCTTCTTCAAGACAATGGACAAAGGCTGTTTTCAGCGCCGCGCCTTTGCCGCGGTTTTCCTTGTGACGCAGTACGGTGGCGCCGGCTGCCTTGACTTCCGCAAAGATATTTTCCCAGGGAGCTGCGCTGCCGTCGTTCACAACGACAATGCGGCGAAAGCCGTTTTTTATCAGTTCCCGAATAAAGCCGGGGAACGTTGGCGGTGGTTCCAACGCTGGAATGATTAAAACGCAATTCATAGCGGTCGCTCCTTTTTTCATCGGTACTAATAATTTATGGAAAAGAGGGGAAAAACATGCTTAGGGAAAGTTTTTGTGCCTTTGCAGAAAAGTGACAAAACCCCCAATAAAAACATATCCTTCATTTTTATTCGGAAAAGGAGATTTTGACAGTGGAATTTAAAGAAAAAGAAAACCTAAAAATAGCCGTTGCCTGCGAGAACGGTGAAGTTGTCAAAGATTTAGGGCAGACGGAGCAACTGATGCTCTATGATACCCAGGATGGAAAGATTCTAAAGCAAAAGGTTGTTGATGTTAAAAAGGATCGCGCGGATTCCTTTGGCGGCCATTTTGCCCAAAACGGCGTTGATGTCTTGATTTGTAATGAATTGACCAACGAGGAAGCCGAAGAGCTCCGTAATGCCGGCGTTCTTACGTATGCGGGGAATAGCGGTAGCGGCAAAGAACTGGTGGGCCGTCTTTTGCGTCAGGAACTTTTTTACGATCCCGGCGCGCATCTCAGCGGAGAGGGCCTCGGCTGTGAGCGTTGTGTCGACCACCGTGATTACCGCATGGAAATCGCCGCGGAGATCGGGCGTATTTCCGGGCATAACCGGTTTCATCCCGGACATAACCGTGTCGGCGGTGAAACCACCGGTCACAATCAGCGCGTCAGTTACAAAAAGGAACGTTGATTGTCGCGGTGAAAGTCTTCACCGGCCCGGCTCTTAACCTTAGCAAATGCGGCAGCATTTTCAAGGATAAGGGCGTGTATTTCAAAGCAAATGCCGTAGGTATTTGGCCAAAAAGAAGATGCCTTTCTCGATGGCCTGTCATCCCGCAGCTAAAATCCGCCAAAGCGGATTTTAGCTGTAAAATGAGGTTTTGCCTAAGGCAAAAAGAGACTATTTATAAAAAATGCGCGCCACAGATTCTGCGGTGCGCCCTTTAACCATCACATCAAAACGCCCGCGCTCTTTAGGAGACGAAAGAGGTTTTTTGTGAAACAACAATAAAATCAAATGGAGAGATCAACGGCGGCCGCCTTTCTTCGGCCCGGGGATTCTTTGAGGGTCTTCTTAATACAGGGGTTTCTGCACTCTCGAAAGGGAGAGCTTTTTTTTATTATAATATGGTTTTCAGAAGATTTCAATGAGAAAATAAACGCTTTGATACTTTCTTGACATTCTTATGAAATACGCTATAATAAATAAAGTATGATACCACCGGAAAGAAGGTGTAACAATGAAGAGGATCTCCACATTGGAAGCGAGAAATCTTACGGTATCCGCAAAGGAAGGCGGTTGCGGCGAATGTCAAACTTCCTGCCAATCCGCGTGCAAAACTTCCTGCGGTATCGCCAACCAGCAGTGCGAACAGTGTAAAGATTGCGAATAATTAGAAATGAAGTCGCCGCATGAGCCGCCATTACCGCGGCGCTGTGGCGATTTTTATCATATGGAAAGGAAAACCCCTCCTCAATGGTACATTTATTCCAAAATAACGGCTTTTATATTGCTTTGGACGCCAACTCCGGCACGGTTCACGATCTGGATGAAGTGGCCTATGATATTATCGGCCTTTATGAAAGCACCCCCAAAGACGAAATCATAAAGCTCATTTTGGCAAAATATAATGATCGGGACGACGTCACCGCCGCAGAAATTGAGGACGTGTTGACGGACATCGAAGCCCTGAAAAAGGAGGGTAGACTTTTCAGTGAAGACCGCTTCCAAGCCGTTGCCGAAAAGCTTAGCCAGCGTCCGCCGGTAATCAAAGCCCTCTGCCTCCACGTGGCTCACGATTGTAACCTTTCCTGCGGCTACTGCTTTGCGGGGAAAGGGGAATACCACGGTGATCGCGACTTAATGTCTTTTGCCACCGGCAAACGGGCCCTTGATTTTCTGATCGAACATTCCGGTGATCGGCATAATTTGGAAGTGGACTTTTTCGGCGGTGAGCCGCTGATGAATTTTGCGGTGGTGAAAGCCCTCACCGCTTATGCCCGGAGCATTGAAAAACAGCATCATAAAAATTTTCGTTTTACCCTTACCACCAACGGCGTTCTCATTGACGACGAGGTTATTGATTTCTGCAACAGGGAAATGAGCAACGTTGTTTTGAGCATCGACGGCAGAAAAGAAGTCAACGACCGCTTCCGCAAAACCAGAAACGGCAAGGGCAGTTACGACCTGATCCTGCCGAAGTTTAAACGGCTCATTGAGGCACGAGGTCATAAGGACTACTATCTGCGCGGTACCTATACCCGATACAATACCGATTTTGTCCGGGATATTCTGCACCTGGCCGATCTCGGCTTTACAGAGTTATCCATGGAGCCGGTGATCGCGGGGAAAGGGGATCCCTATGCTCTGAGCGGAGAAGACCTGCCGGTGTTGCTCGAACAATACGATCTCTTGGGCAAAGAGATGAACCGCCGCCGGAAGGAGGGGCGTCCCTTTACCTTTTACCACTACATGATCGATCTTACCCATGGGCCCTGTATCGTAAAACGCGTAGCCGGCTGCGGTGTTGGCAGCGAATATATGGCGGTGACCCCCGCCGGGGAGCTCTATCCCTGCCATCAGTTCGTCGGTGAGGAACGTTTTCGTCTCGGCAATGTCTTTACCGGTATAGAAAACGGCAAACTGCGGCAGGAATTCAAAGCCTGCAACGTTTATGCCCATAAGGAATGTGACGCGTGCTTTGCCCGCTTTTTCTGTAGCGGCGGCTGTGTGGCCAACGCCTACCATGCCACGGGAAGCCTTCACGGCGTCTACGATTACGGTTGTATTCTCCATAAAAAACGTTTGGAAAACGCGATCATGCTGAAGGTCGCCGAAGCCCGTGACCGCAGGGAAAAAGCTGACCCATGTGAATAAAATGAATAAAAAGAATGAAAAAAATCGTCTGAAATCCCTTTTCCCCGAAATTGTCCACTACAGCAATTCGGATATGCTGCCCCTGCACATGCCCGGCCATAAACGGCTCGCCGACTTCATGGGCGGCATCGGCAAATACGATATAACGGAAATCGACGGTTTCGACGATCTCCATCACCCCAGTGGCATTTTGAAAGAGGCCATGGCTGCCGCCGCCGACCTTTACCAAAGCCATGCCACCTATTTTCTGGTCAACGGTTCTACCTGCGGGATTTTAGCGGCCATTGCCGCGGTGACGAAACCCCGGGAGAAGATTCTGATTGCCCGCAACTGTCATAAAGCGGTGCTTAACGCGGTTTCTTTAAGAGAGCTCGATCCCGTTTACGTTTACCCGAAAGAATGCGGGATTCTTGGCGTGACCGGCAGCGTTGACCCGGAGGAGATTAGCCAGGCGCTGGCAAAGGAAGAGGATATTCGTGCCGTTGTCGTTACTTCGCCAACCTATGAAGGGGTTGTGTCGGATATCGCCACCATCGCCGCCATTGTTCACAATAGGGGTATTCCCCTGATTGTCGATGGGGCGCACGGCGCGCATTTTCGTTTCGGCACCGATTTTCCCGCCGCCGCCCTTGATTGCGGCGCCGATATCGTGGTGGAAAGCCTGCATAAAACATTGCCTTCCCTGACCCAAACGGCGCTGCTTCACGTGAAATCCACTCTTGTTGATAACAAGGAGGTGACCTATGCGTTACAGATTTTCCAAAGTTCCAGTCCCTCCTATCTGCTGATTGCCTCCATCACCGAATGTCTTGCCCTGATGGCGAAGGACGGCGCTAACATGATGGCAAAATATAGCGAAAACCTCTTTTCTTTGCGGCAAGTCCTTGAGGGCCTATCCGGGGTAACACTGTTACGGCAAACCGCGGGCTTTTTTGATTACGATCCCGGAAAGATCGTGTTCGGTGTCGAAGGTTACGGCGGGGGGGAAATCGCCGCTCACTTACGCGCCGATTTCCATGTGGAAACGGAAATGGCATCTCCTCGTTATCTGCTTGCCCTGACCTCGGTTTGCGATACAAAGGAAACGCTCTTTCGTTTTCAGACGGCGCTGAGCCGGCTCTGCCACGGCTTACCCGCAAGAGAGGCACTGCCTTTTCCCAGTATTGCGGCGGTTGCTGCTGAAAAAGTAATGACCCCCGCCGCAGCCCGGCGGAAGACTTGGCAACGCCGGGACTTGAGGGAAAGTTGCCGCTGTGTGGCAGCGGAGAATCTCTATCTTTATCCCCCCGGCACGCCTTTGGTGGTGGCAGGGGAGAGGTTCTCTCCTGAAATCATTGCAGCGCTGGAGGTCTATGAAAAAATGGGTTTTTTGGTACACGGTGTTCATAACAGACAGGTTTTTGTCGTATCGGAAAAGATGTCTAGATAGAATTCAGATGGAATTCAGATAGGATAAGGAGAAACCATGAAAAAAACAATTCGCATCATGACGGTTACCGTCTTTGCGGCGCTGTTTTTGGCTTTCGCCTCGGTAGCCGTGACCGCCGCTACCCCAACACTGTATTTTTCTGCCACAACAGCAGCGCAGCAGACCAGTACGCAAGATCTGAACGCTTTGCCTGCCGACGCCATTGCCTGGTATAAAACGGGCAGCATCTATTACCTGTTCTTGCCATCCACGACGGATCCCGGCGCCCTCCGCCTTTGGTTTAACGCCGAAAAAATCACCATTGACGGCAAAACCATTGAGAACAACACCGTGACCGACGCATTGGCCGGCAAGGGTGACCACAATATGACGATGAACGGCAGTTCCTATCTGTTGCGGGTCATGCAGTCCGATCATATCCCCGCTGTGTTTTTAAGCACATCCTCGGGAACCATGGCGAATATCGACGCCAGCGCAGATCACAGCTTCGCGGAAAGCGGATCCATGCTTCTGACGGAAGAAGATGGCACCATTGTTTACAACGGCGGTCTCTCCCAGGTCAAGGGACGCGGCAACGCCACCTGGGCTTATCCGAAAAGACCGTACCAGATCAAGCTGGACAGCAAGACCAATCTATTTGGTATGGGCAAAGCCAAGACCTGGCTTCTGCTGGCCAATTATTATGATAAATCGCTGATCCGCAACGCCCTCGCCCTGGATATGGCAGGTCAGATCGGTTTGAAGGATCCCGTACAATACGTGTATGTCGATGTTTATGCCAATCACCAATATCTTGGCAATTATATGTTCTGTGAAAAGGTGGAAGTCGGCAGTAACCGGGTGGATATTACTGATTTGGAAAAGGCCACGGAAGATCTGAACAGCGCGGATTTGGACACCTATTCCCGCGGCGGTGA
>CALFRX010000078.1 GCA_937919295.1 uncultured Peptococcaceae bacterium
GGGGACGCGCCCGCTGCGCTAACCACTTTACCCGGACCTTACAGCGTGCTGGGGGCCACTGACGACGCGAAAATACGTCATACCTACACCGAAGACGCTAAGATCGGGATGATGTCCGCTTACGACCTTGTCGTCAATGACGGTGTCACCTTGAAAGTTGCCGCTCCCGAAAGTAATGACTACCACCATATGCTAACGGTCGAACACTCTCTGACCGTCAACGGTAAACTCACTGCCGACGATGGCCAGGAACTCGTGTTGAAAAGCGGAGCGGCCATTGGCGATTTTATGCTGTATGAAGAAAGGGAAGGCGACGGTTACCAGGTATACGACTTTACCGGTGAAGCCGATGAGACCTTCCTCTTTCAGGTCGATGCTGTCTATGGTGAAGGCGTCAATTCCGTCACCGGTCTTTGGGTACATACTTCCCAAGGCGGCGGCCCTGGTCCCGGACCGGGTCCCCCCGGCGAGCCACAAGAATTTACGGTTATCGCGGGAGAAAATGGTTCGCTCTCCTTTGACGGGGAAGCTATCCCAACGGGAGAAAGCAAAATCACCGCGGCGCTTGGCGACGAAATTATCATTACACCGAATCCCGGTTTTGCTGTCCGAAGCGTCACCGACAGTACCCCGCCCCATGATGTGATGGATAACGCAGATATCATGCGGGATCTTTCCTATAACGGAGACGGCACTTTTACGCTTACCCTTAATTGGGGAGTTTGGCCAGATATGCGGTTGGAAGTCTTATTTGCCCCGGTAAGCGCCGACGACATCGGGAAAATACTGAACAAAGGTTACGCCGTTCTCAACGGCTCCGAAGCAGAGCTGAAATCCTCTTTGGTTGGCGAATTCGGTTATTTCGGCTATGCCATCGATCCCGCGGACATCGCCATTTTGGAGGAACCCACGGCAATTGCCAATGGCTACGGCACTTTTGTCTTCACGCTGTCTCTTGCCGGCGCAACCTCTGTGGAAACCACCGGCTATGTCGTAAAAGAATATAGTGACGTGATTTTCAAATTCAGCGGTACGAAAAACGGCGCACCGGTGGCTGAGATCCGCGTCGCCGGAAAGACAGACGGCTCAAAGGGAGAGTTCGGCGCCGCCGCCTTGGATCAGGGTACTATAGAAATATTTGGGCCATGTAATACACATATGGAAGGCTGGACCAGTCCCGATGTGTTTGATGCTTTCGACGCCGAAAACGGCACCGCCAACAAACTCATCGTCAATCACCCCTTCTACCGTGTACAACTGCATATCGGCAACGCAATTTCTGATGGGGAAAACGCTCTTAACTGGTTCATGTTCGACCTGATTCAAGACAACGCGTTATGCGTGGCAGTCGCTGCTTCCGATCAAGTCAGTGAACAGCGTACCTTTGAGTGGGAACTTAACCGTTACGCACAGCTGACCGCGGGCAGCTATACCTCGAATGTTTACTTTGCCAATGATGAAGTTAAGCTGTCCCTGCCTTCCTCCGGGATCGGCGCGGCAGAGAGCTTATCCATGGAGACCGGCAACTTTGCCGGCTATACGGTAGCCGGTACAAATAATACTTACACGATCACCTTCCACTCCAACTATTATAATGAAGTTACCCTAAACCTGACCATCAACGGCAGCGTACAGCGGGAACTCATCCTCCACCGGGTAGGCGTGTACATAGATGATTATATCAGTCCACATCAGGATATGGTCTTCCATGGTACCCAATACGGTAGCCGTATTGACTTTACCGACGATACAAGCTACCGCGTATACGCCACTTATTACATCCCCGACGGCGGCATCGTCGCTCCCTACGGCCTCTTTGCAACCTACACCTGGGCCAACGGAACCACTACCACAAAAATCATTACCGCACCGGAGAATAATCCGTTTTTCTCGGAAGATGAGTTCTGGCCCGGGGATGGTTTTGTAGACGGCGTTTTCTTCAATGAAGGCTGGGCCAGCTCCTGCGACTATCTGCTCTATGCCGGAGCCGATGCTGACAGCGCGCCGATAAGCATCAGCGTTACCGTACTGAAAAACGCCCCAACCGGCGATTCCTTCGGCGGCGTTGCTCTCGGTACCGGCGCCGGCGTTACCTGGACACGGGAATAATAAGGAGGTTGGAACATGAAAATCAACGCTAAAAATACAGTCATCCTGCTGCTGGCACTGATTATGATTTCCTTCTTGTACTGCACCCCAATGGCGGCAACAGAACCACCGATTTCAAGCATTGCAGCAAGTTATGACGTTGATACCGTGAACATCAGCGGAACGGCAAAATCTGGTGTTTTAGCTGTGGCCGTCTTGATTTATGACGATGACACCCTGATTTGCCTAAAAACAACGGGGGTTACCAGTGGAGCTTTTAACACTGATGTTACGATCGCGCTTTCCCCCGGCGCCTATACCGCCAAAGCCGCCGATTATGAAGGCGGCGCCTACACGGAAACCACCTTTACGGTAGCCTCCTCCTATCAGGCGGAAGTCTCCGGCGGCGGCAGTCTCCCCGTAGTGGTGGATGACGACACAAACAGCGCGTCTATCGATCTCGAAACGATTAGCGGTAATCTCACAAAAGGGGAAAATACCACCGTGACCTTTCCCTCCATCTCAGGGGTAAAACAGTTTAGGGCAAGTTTACCGGCATCCGTGCTGTCCGGGACAGCAACGGGTTCTTTCACCATCAACACCGGCAGCGGAGTCATGACCATACCGGGTAATATGCTCTCCGGCATGGGATTGACCGGCGACTCCGCAATCACCATCGGTACCGCGGCACAAGAAGGCTTACCGAACGATGTCAGAGCTGCCATCGGTGACCGGCCCCTCCTCCGTCTTACCCTCACCGTCGACGGGGAGCAAACCCAATGGGATCATCCCGGCACACCGGTGACGGTGAGCATTCCTTACCAACCTACCGCGGAAGAGCGAAACCATCCCGAATCCATTGTCATTTGGTACATCGACACCAACGATACCCTTATCTGTATCCCCAATGGCCGCTATGACGCGGATCACGGCACAGTCACCTTTGAAACCTGCCATTTCAGCCTATTTGCGGTGGGTTATCATAACGTGAGCTTTTCGGATGTATTACAGAAAGCCTGGTACTATCAGGCGGTGAGCGGCATCGCAGCCCGGGAAATCACCTCAGGCACAAGCAAAACCACTTTCCATCCCGACGCGCTGATAACCCGCGGACAGTTTATCACCTTGTTGATGCGTACCTACGCGATCGCGGAAGATGAAAATGACAGCAATAACTTCGCCGACGCCGGGAATACTTATTATACCGGTTACTTGGCTGCCGCAAAGCGTCTCGGTATTGCCAAAGGAGTCGGAAATAACCTTTTTGCCCCAAATCAGGCCATCAGCCGCCAGGAAATATTCACACTGCTGTACAGAGCCATCGGCATCTTAGGGCAACCGCGTGACGGCGATTCCGGCAAAACCCTTGACGACTTCTCCGATGCGGCGAACGTTGCGTCCTGGGCCAAAGAAGCCACGGCTTATCTCGTAGAAACCGGGGCGGTCGCCGGATACAACGGGAAGCTCTATCCTACGGTCAGCGCGACCCGGGCCGAAACGGCTCAGGTTCTTTACAGACTCATAGCACAGTAACAAAACAAAGCGGCGCCGGACTTCCTTTTAGGAGGTCCGGCGCTTCATTATTTTTTCCTATCCTGCACTCCTTATATCATCGTAACCTTTGATAAATCGGCCCCGCTGCCTTTGAGCGCGGCGTAGGTCAGTTTATCCATCATGGCTTTGTCAAAGCAGATGGTCTTGATGGCGCGGTAATACTTATTGGTCAGAGACCACGGCGGTGCAAAGGACACGTTTTTCAGCGTCGCGCCCCGAAAGGTCACTCCCTTTAGCGCCGAAGTGCCAAATTTGACGCCGATAAAGGTCTGCCCATCCAGACATAGTTCCGTCAGGTCGGAATTTTTAAAGTCCACACCGTCGAAAACACAGTGTTCAAAAATGGTTTTTCTCAAATCACACACAGTCAGGTTAACTTCGTTCAGCCTGACATCCACGAATTTTGCCCCGGCCAGCCCCGACGCTTTGAAGCTGGTACGCACAAGGATGGAACGATGGAAGCTAACACCCGCCAGCTCCACGGCGTAAAAGTTGCAATCTGTGAGATTTGCACCGTTGAAATTGGCTTCCCGCATATCGCTGGCTTTGAATGAGCTGCCGCTCAGATCCGCGCCGGAAAAGTCGGAGCCCTGTAGCGCGCTGGCCTCAAATTTTCCTTTATGTACGGTAACACCGGCAAAGTCGCTTTGGGGCAAGTTGCCCGCGCTGAAGTTGATCAATAACTGCCGCTCCAGAGAACGGGAAAGGCCGGCGGCTTCCCGCACCGTTTGCTCAATGTCACCGATAACGTCGATGGTCATCTGAAATGCCGTTTCATCGTCCTTACCCTCAGTTTTGAGCTCATTAAAGCGCTCTTGTAAATCCGTAAGCAGGTCGGATTTTAGTTCATCGACGCTTTTTACGCCGTCGTAAGGGGCAAAAATGCCGTTCAAATAGTTTATCAATCGCTCATTCATCAGATCGTTTCTCCTTTACAATAATTTATCGAGTACGCCCTTGGCATACTCCCAGTTGCTCTTGTTAGCGGCGTAAGTGACCCTGCCCTTTTCGGTAATTTTAAAATATTTGCGTC
>CALFRX010000079.1 GCA_937919295.1 uncultured Peptococcaceae bacterium
TCCTTCGGAGCAAATACCATAGGTATTTGCCCGAAAAGACGAAGCCTTTCTCGACAGCCTATCATCCTGTAGCCCAAAATCCGCTGACGCGTATTTTGTCTACAGTCTGAGGCAGACAGCCAATGTGGCTGTCTGCCTTTATTTTGCCGGATGAAGCGTTGATTTCTTTGAGCCAAAGACTGATGGGAAAAGCCATTGAAGCCAAGGTTCTTTTCACCGCGGAATCCTTTTCAGAATCTTTTGTCAATGACGCGTTTTGTTTTCTTTTCGCTCCGGGGCAGGGTGCCCAGGGGCATGGCTTTTGCGTCCGGCGTCATATTAACGGTACGTTTAAAAAGGTTCATAACGCTTTTTTCCAAATTGGTGTAACTGTTTTCCGCTACCGTACATTCAAAGGAAATCAGCATCTGATCGCGTCCGTTGATGTGATCGATCTCGATTAGATATTCACTGCTGATGCCGGGGACGCTTTTTAAGATCTCCTCAACTTGCGCGGGATACATATTGACACCTTTTACCTTAAAAAGATCGTCGCTTCTGCCGATGATCGTATCGATGCGCGGATAAGTGCAGCCGCAGGGGCAATCACCGGGGATGATCCGGGTCAGGTCATGGGTGCGGAAGCGGATCAGCGGCGCGCCCTCTTTTTGCAAAGTGGTGATGACCAGCTCGCCGAATTCACCCTCGGGCAAGGTTTTGCCGCTGATGGGGTCGATTACCTCAATATAGACGTAGTCGTCAAAGATGTGCATGCCGTAGTTATGAATACAGCTGATGCCAAGGCCGGGTCCGTAGATCTCGGTGAGGCCGTAGATATCGTAAAGTTCGATTCCCATTTCGGAGCTGATCCGGCGGCGTGTTTTTTCACCCCAGCGCTCGCTGCCGATAACACCTTTTTTCAGGGCCAAAGCGGAGCGGCAGCCCCGGCGGGCGATTTCTTCCGCCAGCAACAGCGCGTAAGAAGAGGTGGCGCAGAGCACGGTGGTTTTGATGTCTTGCATAAAGGTGATCTGCTTATCGGTATTGCCGGGGCCCATGGGGATGGCCATGGCGCCCAACCGTTCGGCGCCGGCTTGAAAGCCGATGCCCGCAGTCCACAGGCCATATCCCGGGGTAATGCCCTTGGGCTGACACTCAGCCTTCATTGCAGCCAGCACATCTTTCCCGGGGTAATTTGGATACGGTCTTCTTCTGTGATGCCGGCCAGGGCGTAGCAGCGGGCAAACATGACGGCCCAATCGTCAACGTCTTTTTTGGTATAGGGAATGATCACCGGCGTCCCCGTCGTTCCCGAGGAGGAGTGGATGCGCACGATTTCCCGTTCCGGCACAGCGCGAATGTTCAGGGGATAGGCGTCCCGCAAATCACTTTTATCGGTAAAGGGGAGCTTTTCAAATTCCTCCTGGCTCGCCATGGCTTTAAGATCGAGACCGGCGAATTTCTTGTGGTACAGACCGTAAGGGAGCGCTGTGAGGCGTTCGACCTGTTCCTTGATGATCCGAAAAGTCTGTTCCGTCATTTTCATGGTTACTTATTCTCCTTTTGCTGCCGCAGCGCCAAGCTGGAGGGCTTTTTCGTTGATAGAGATCATTTTCCCGGGCAGCTTTTCCCGAAGGACGGCGGTAATTTCCTCAAGGCTGAGGCCGAGGTGTCCGCTGGCCGCCGCAGCGCCTAAAAGCGCCGTATTTAACACTTTATCGGAGCCGCAGGCGTTGCAGATCGCTTCCCCGTCCACAACGATGACACAGTTAGCCTGTCTTTTTAGACTGTCGAGGAAGGGCGCGGCGGCGAAGGATTCTCCCGCCAGCGATGCGGTGACGGGTTGGATTGCTTTGGCGCTGACGATCACAGCGCCGCCCTCCTTCAGGTAAGGGAGGCAGCGCAGGGCTTCGCCGGGTTCAAAACCGATGAGCACATCGGCGCCACCCAAAGGAATTAGCGGTGAGACGGTGTCTCCGACCCGTACTTGACTGACGACACAGCCGCCGCGTTGAGCCATACCGATGGTTTCGGAGGTGCGGACGAAAAGCCCTTTCTCCATGGCGGCTTGGGCAATGATGCGGGAGGCGAGGACAATTCCTTGGCCGCCGACGCCGCTAAGCAGACAATCGAGGTTCATCTTGTTACCTCCTCAATGCAATCGTGGGGACAAACGCCGGCACAGAGCATACAACCGTTGCAAAGGTCTTCGTTGACCACGGCAGTCTTGTCCGTCAAAGAAAGGGCGGGGCAGCCTAATTCCTTGATGCATTTTTTACATTTTCGGCAATTGTTGATCACGGCTTTCTTTTGCGGTTTGAACAAGGCGATGCAGGGAGCGCGGAAAACAATACAGCGAACACCGTCTTCGTTAACGGCTTCTTTTACCGCCTTGACGGCGTCTTTGAGGTTTAGAGGATTCACTACCCGCACGCTTTTTACCTCACAGGCAACAAGGAGTTTTTCGATGGATATTTTTTCGCTAACGTCTCCCATCAAGGTTTTGCCAATGCCAGATCGGAAGAGCACACGTCTGAACTCCAGTCAC
>CALFRX010000080.1 GCA_937919295.1 uncultured Peptococcaceae bacterium
GGTAGAACGATGCAGTCGGCGGGGCCGCCGATACGCCAGGTCGTATATTTTTTCATCGGAACGTCAAAGAGAACGTCCCCTTTTACTTTCGATTTTAAAGCAGTGAAATCCATTTCATTCCCCTAACAGTATATCGCGGATTTTTTCCGAGGTGCGGCGGATATTTCCCGCCCCCATCAGGATCAGGATATCTCCGGGCCGCCTGTTTTTCACAAGGTAGGCGACGAGTTCCTCATTGGCGGCAAAATGGAGGGGTTTCAGCCCCCGTTTGGCGATTTCCTCCACGATCATTTCGGAGGAAACGCCCTCGATGGGCTCTTCCCAGGCAGAGTAAATATCATCGATGATGATCACATCGGCATCACCAAAAGAAGCGCCGAATTCCTTATACAGTTCTTTGACGCGGCTGTAACGGTGGGGTTGAAAAACAGCGATAACGCGATCAAAACCGCTGTCTTTTGCCGCTTTGATGGTGGCTCTCACCTCAGTGGGATGGTGGGCGTAATCGTCAACGATCACAATACCGTCTTTATCGTACAACACCTCGAAACGCCTACCTGTACCGGTAAAGTTTTCAAGGTGGGCAGCGCTATGGTCAAAGGGGATTCCGCCGAGATAAGCGGCGTACATTGCCGCTAAAGCATTGCTGATGTTGTGGATTCCCGGCACGCGCAAATGGAGATCCACCACCTTTTTGCTTTTATAATAGACTTCTGAAATGGACGAAAGCCCCTTCATGCGTATATTCTTCACCGTCAGATCGACGGCGCGGTGTTCCAAGCCGTAAGAATGAAAGGAACCTGCGCATTTTTCCGCCAATTCTCTTGTTCTGCGGTCGTCAAGACAGAGAATTAAATCATTGCTTTGGGCGGCAAAGCGGCAGAAGGAGTTTTCCAGGTTGGCCTCGGTGCGGTAGTAGTTCATATGTTCCGGTTCGATATTGGTAATGATGGTGCGGTGGGGTCGAAGCTTCAGGAAAGAGCCGTCGCTTTCGTCAGCCTCCACCACCCAGATATCGCTGTCGCCTTTTTGGGCGTTACTGCCGATCAGCGGTAAAATCCCGCCGAGCACAATATTGGGTTCTAATTTTTCCATATCGTAGATCAACGCCAGCATGGCGGAAGTCGTTGTTTTCCCGTGGGCGCCGGCAACGGCCAATCCGCGGCCGCTGTTAAAGAGACGCGCCAGCAATTCTCCCCGATGAACAATGGGAATACCCCGTTCCCGGCCTCTCACCATTTCCGGATTATCGTCTTTGATGGCGCTGGAATAGATGATTTCTCCGCAGTGTTCCGGTATATTGGCCGCATCATGACCAATATGGATCAGTGCACCCATGTTCCGTAAATCTTCAATGACTTTCGTTTCCTGTACATCGGAACCGCTGACGTCGTATCCCATCGATAATAATATTTTTGCCAAAGCGCTCATACCGATACCGCCGATGGCAATAAAATGAACCGCACCCTTCTGACTCATGGTTACCTCCTCGGGGGCCGAAACCCCTGCTTTATCTTATGTTAGCGCACTCAATCGGTGCCTGACCCACTATTTTTCTTTGATCAGGGCGCACCCCGCGTCGACAATATGCTGGAGCGCGTCGCCTCTATCTTCCCCGCGCATTTTTTCGCCCATTTGCCAGCGATAGGACTCATCCTCAATGAGCCGGTTCAAGGCGGGGGCAAGCTTGTCTCTTAGCGCGGCGTCGAGTATCATTTTCGCAGCGCCTTTCCCATCGTAATAGGCGGCGTTCTTTTCCTGGTGTCCGTTGGAAAAAGGATAGGGCACGAGGATGGCAGGTATCCCTTTCACTGCGATTTCCGCCAAAAAAGAAGCGCCGGCCCGGCCGATACAGATATCGGTTCTGGCCAAAACAGAGTCCATTTTCTGCTCGTATTCCCGCACCCGGACAAAAGGATAAGAGAGCAGCGCGGCATCATCTTTGTTCATTTTGCCGACAATATGATAAAAGAGTACCTTTTTCTTTTCCCGGTAAGTCTTATAATAGTCCGCCATGGCCATGTTGATGTGGTGGGCGCCTTGGCTGCCGCCGGTGATGGTCACCAAAAGGGTGTCGTCGGCGATGCCAACGTAGGCTGCCCCTTCGTCTCTAACGGCGGTTTTGATCGATTCCCGTACCGGCATTCCCGTTAAAATAATTTTCTTGGCGTCTTTGACGTATTTTGCCGTTTCGCTATAGGTCAAACAGAGACAGTCGGCAAAAGCGGCCAATTGCTGATTGGCTTTGCCCATTTCGGCGTTGGCCTCGTGAAGCATGGTTTTCACGCCTAACTTTGCCCCGGCCCGCAGCACCGGAAAAGAAGCGTAGCCCCCGGTACCGACGATGAGATCCGGTTGAAAATCGGCGACGATCTGCTTTGCTTGCTGAAACGATTTCAGCACGAGAAAAGCGTTTTTTGTTAAAATAAAAATATTTTTATTGCGCAGGGCCTTTACGGGCAATAATTCATAGCGGAATTCCTCGTTGGGCATTATATTCTTCTCGATGCCGTATTCGGAACCGATATAGAGGATTTCCGCGCCTTTTTCACGAAACGCGCGGCCGATAGCAAGAGCGGGATAAAGATGCCCGCCGGTACCACCGCCGCTGATAATGACTTTCATCCGATATCTCCTTTGGGTAAGCGGGTGGATAGATTCAGCAGCAACCCCACACCGATCATGGTGAAGATCAAGGAGCTGCCGCCATAGCTGATAAAGGGTAAGGCAATGCCGGTAACGGGCATCATGCCTGTGGCGACGAAGAAATTGAGCAATGTCTGCACGCCGATGATGGCGGTGAGTCCCAACGCCAAAAGGGAATGGAAGGGGTCTTCGCTGAGGAGCGCGATGCGAATACCGCGCCAAACGAAAACGGCGAAGAGGAACAGCGTAAAAATCGTACCGATCAGACCAAGTTCCTCACCGATCAGGGAAAAGATAAAGTCCGTATGGACTTCCGGCAGATAATACCATTTGGAACTGCCGTTGCCCAATCCCACGCCGGTAAAGCCGCCGCTGCCGATGGCGATCAGAGACTGTACGGTCTGAAAGCCGTAGCCTTGGGCGTCGGCCCAAGGATCAAGAAAGGCGGTAAACCGCGCCATGCGGAAGGGTTCCAGAATAATGGCCACTGTCACCAAAGCCACGCCGAGGATGATCATGGCGAAAAGATAGCGGTACTTGACACCGCCTGCCATCATCATCAGGAAAGCGGTACCCACCAACGCTACGGAAGTGCCGAGATCCGGCTGTAGCATAATGAGACCAACGATGAGACCGCAAACGGCGATCAACGGCAAAAAACCGAAGACGAAAGTTGCCGTTTTTTCCCGACACCGACTCATATTATAAGCAAAAAACAGCACAAGTGCAAGTTTTGCAAATTCTGAGGGCTGAAAATGGATTGGGCCCAGTAAAATCGACCGCTCCGCGCCGAGGGAAGAGATACCGGCGCCTAATTTAACGAAAAGTAAAAGGATTACGGCAATGACCAAAGAAGGCCAGGCCGCTTTTTTGACGAGATCCATATCGAGCTTCATCATGAAAAACATCATAACAATGCCGATGGCCACCCACATACACTGTTTTTTCAGGTAGAAAAAGCTGTCGTTGATGGCGCTGTCCGCGGCGATATATTGACTTGCGCTGTAAACCATGATCATACCGAAGGTCAAAAGCCCCGTCACCGCCAAAAACAACAAGAAATCAGGTTGCTTTCTCCTCCTGTTTCGATCCGCATCCGCCATTGGTTTTCCCCCTTTTGAGCTTTAACACGATGTCCTTGAAAACCTGACCACGCTGTTCATAATTATCAAATTGATCAAAACTGGCATTGGCGGGAGAAAGTAAAACGATATCGCCTTTCTCCGCCTTTTTTGCGGAAAGAGCCACTGCCGCGGCAAGATCTTCGGCGATGGTAACATCTTCCAAGCCGGCTCTTTGGGCGGCGTCGGCCATATCGGCGGCTGCCTCACCGATCAATATGAGCGCCTTGCATTTTTCGGCGATCAATTTTCCGAGGTCACCGAAATCGTTGCCTTTGTTGCGGCCACCGGCGATCAGCAAAATCGGCGCGTCGCCGTAGGAAGCCAACGCCTTGAAAACGGCGTCGGGATTGGTTGCTTTAGAATCGTTGACATAGCGCACGCCTTTGATGGTGGCCACGTTTTCCAGGCGGTGCTCCACCCCGGTAAAGGTTTTGAGGGTTTTTACGATGATCTTATCATCGATGTTCAGCAATTTGGCCACGGTAATAGCGCCCAAAGCATTTTCCAGATTGTGGGGCCCCGGCAGACGAATATCGGAAACCGGCATCACGATATTGTTTTTCTGTTCCATTCCGGCAGGCCCTTGAAAAAGGATATAATTATTTTGGAGCGAGGTTCCCGTATATATATGATCCTTGCAGCTGAAAAATACCGGAATACCACCGGTTACTTTTTCCAGGGAGCGGATGGCTTCGTCATCGTAATTCAAAACCGTATAATGCTTATTGCTTTGCTTTGCGGCAAGCTTCCCCTTGGCCGCCAAATATCCTTCCATGGATCCGTGACGGTCTAAATGATCTGCGGTCAGATTTAGGTACAGCGATATGGTCGCATCCATACAGTCGATGGTTTCCAACTGGAAAGAGGACATTTCCACCACATAGTAGTCGTATTTATCGTTGAAACTGGATAACAGCGGTACGCCGATATTGCCGCCGACAAAAACATGGTAACCGGCGGCCTTGAGTATTTCTCCGATCAGTGTCGTCGTCGTGGTTTTGCCGTTGGTGCCGGTGATACCGATGATGGGTTTTTTAATAAACCTGGCGGCAATTTCCAGTTCTCCCCAGATGGGAATATCATTCTTACGCAGCGCCGTAGCGCAGGGGTGCGTTAAGGGAATCCCCGGACTGATCACGGCAAAGGCATACCGTTCCTTATTAAAATCCGGCAATTTACCGAGAAACAGCTTGCAGCCTTTTTCCCTACATTCATCGTAAACAGGCTTTTCAGTCGTATTGTCATCGTAAATCGACACGCTGCAACCTTTTTTCAATAAAAAGGCAACAGCGCTGAGACCACTTTTACCGGCGCCCAAAACAAGGGCGCGTCTTTTTCCCATATTCATTTTTCCATAAGCCCCTAAATATCAAAATTTAAAATAAATCAACAGGCCGCCCACGACAAACAACAAGGACGCGGCCCAGAATGATAATACCACATACGTTTCTTTCCAGCCCAGTTGTTCAAAGTGATGATGCAGCGGCGCCATGCGGAAAACACGTTTGCCGGTGAGTTTGAAGCCAATCACCTGAATCAGCACAGAAAGAACTTCGATCACGAAAACACCGCCCATGACGATGAGCAGCAATTCCGTTCCGGTCAAGATAGAGATCACGGCAATACCGCCGCCTAAGAACAATGAGCCGGTATCGCCCATAAATACTTTGGCAGGATAACGGTTAAAGAAAAGAAAGGATAGACAAATTCCTGCCATTACCGCGGAGAATACGGTGAGCGCCGTATAATCCACAGCGCCAAAGGGCGGATGTTCGATACAGTAATAGGAAATCATAGCGTAGCCCAAATAAACGAAAAAGCTGACGCCGGCGGCGAGACCGTCGAGGCCGTCGTTGAGGTTCACACCGTTGGTCACACCGGCAATCAGGATAAAGGCTAACACATAGTAAATACCGCCAGTTTCCATAAAGCCCAAACCGGGTAAGTACAGTTGGGTATCGCGGCCCAAAGTAATCACTGCGCCGTAAATCAAGAGCGCCGCAATGATGATTTCCCCGAACATTTTCTGATAAGCCCTTAAACCGAGGGAACGCTTTTTCACTGTTTTAATAAAATCATCCAAAAAGCCAAGGAGACCGTAGAGCAAGGTGATGCCCACGGCCAATAGCGCGGTGGCGCCAAGATCCGCCAAAAACAGCATGGAGAGCACGAGAATCACGGCAAAAGCCACTCCGCCCATGGTCGGTGTGCCGCTCTTTTTCAGATGCTGCCGCGGTCCGTCGCTACGGATATTTTGTCCGAATTTCAATCGCTTTAAAAGTGGAATTGTTGAAGGAATCAAAAGCAGGCCAATGCCCCAGGCAATGACGAGTGCGAATAGCAAATATTTCATGGTACTTCTCCGATATCGG
>CALFRX010000081.1 GCA_937919295.1 uncultured Peptococcaceae bacterium
GGTGCCCCATCGTCCAATAGGCGATCAGACTTTCGGTTAAGGCTTTCTGCTCTTCCCCGGGTTGTACGATATAGTAACCTTTGGCTCCGTAAGTCCTGGACAGGCGGGCGATATCATGGATATCGAGATTCGTCACGGAAGTGGCAATGGTGCGGCCTTTGGGATCGAGGACAGGGTAGTGAACAAGGGCAACATAAAACGTAATCTTGCTTTTGTGCAAGTTGCGGTACTGTTCCAAAACCTCTTTGTCCTCTGCGCTTAAAGGCAGCTTGGCCAAAAGATCGGGACGGTTTTCCGCTGTTTTTTTGATGCTCTGCTGACGCCGCCAGGATTCGATCACTTTATGATCGCCGCAAAAAAGCACCTCCGGCACGGCAAAGCCCTCATAGCTTCTGGGTCGGGTATACTGGGGATATTCCAACAAGCCTTCGGTGAAGCTCTCCTGCTCCAAAGAGGCGCTGTCACCGAGAACCCCCGTTAAAAGACGAACAATAGCGTCGGTAATCACCATGGCCGGCAGTTCGCCGCCGGTCAAAACATAGTCGCCGATGCTAATTTCTTCGGCCTCGGTCATTTCCACGATCCGCTGATCCAATCCCTCGTAATGCCCGGCCACGATGAAAAGGCGCTCTTCCTTAGCAAGACGGAGGGCGTCCCGCTGGTGAAAAGGTTTTCCCGCGGGGGACGTCACGATGACTTTATCCCCTTTTCGCCAGCCTTCACTCCTTAAAGCGTTCATCACCGGCTCCGGTTTCATCACCATACCGGCGCCGCCGCCGTAGACGAGATCGTCGGCAAAATGGGGATCGGCGGCGTAATCCCTGATATTGGTAACGGAAATTTCCGCGATTTTCTTATTCTGGGCCCGTTTCATGATGCTCTCTCGCATCGGCGCGAACATCGCCGGAAACAGGCTGAAGATCTTAATTTTCATGATAGGTACACGCCTCTTTGAGACCGGGCAAAAGTCGTACGGTCATTTTTTTACGGTTTAGGTCAACCTCTCTGACCACTTCCTTTAAAGCGGGGATCAGGATATG
>CALFRX010000082.1 GCA_937919295.1 uncultured Peptococcaceae bacterium
CAGCGCCCCGCCGATCCCGAATATCAGCACGCTTTCCACCAATGTCCGCGCCATGATTTCCATATTGCTCCACAGGATTTTTTTAAAGGACGATTCGGGGATCATGTAGATGTAATGGGAGTAGGTTTCTTTCAGCCCTCTGCCCGTGCCGATGAGCATAATCTGAATCCACATCAGGATTTGCAGGATCACCGAAAGATCGCGGATAAAAAGCGCCGCAATGATCGCGCCGGCGGCAATCAGCACCGAGGGCAAGGTCAGTATGCCGAACCGGTTTTCCCGGAAGCTTTCCCGCATATGTTTTCCGAAGATGGCTATGGCGCCGCTGCCGGGGATGCCGGTTTTGGTGATGCTTATTTTTCTTGTAGACGCGGTGGCAGTGCCCAGATTGCCGTCGGCTGCGGCTCGTTTTTTCTCATAAGCCGTTTCCGTCGCCACCAGCACATCTTCGTAATAATCCGGGTTGGAAAGCAGGATATATAACGTCATCCCGGCGCAGAGTAGCAGGTTCAAACCGAAAAAGAACAGCCCGGCCATGACTTCACCGGACAGAAAGGCAGTGACACCCCATGCCGTCCAACCGGCCACGGGGATGAACCGCAAAAAAGGAGAGTTGATGGCCGTTTCCAGCGCCGCAAAAATATTTCCCGTTATGTAATACTGAATTGCCAGAAAAACACCGAGGGGCAAAAACACAAGCACCATCAGGCATTTCACAATGCGCTTACGCACAACATTGCCGTTGGTCACGCTGTAAATCAGCAAAGAGGCTGTGGTCAACACCACGATACTCAGCAAAAAGCCCCCAAAGGTGAGGAGAACACCTCCATAATTGATGCCGAAATTTGCCAGGGAGCTTGCTTGAAACAAGATAAAGAAACCAGCCAGGAACGCCATTTTGGTCATGCGGATAAGCCCGTACAGCAACGTTTTGCGGGGATTGACCGGCGATACGAACAATAGGTTGACGTCGTTCATGTCAAAGATGACGTCGCCGCCGGAAAGCCCTTTGAGCAAAGAGATAATCACAAACAAAGTAATGAATAAAAATAGGATCCCGGTGAACCAGAACAAAGGTGCGGCAGATTCCACGTGGGCCCTTGTGAAGAAGGAGAGCAGGATGACGCCGATGATCGCGGTAATCACAAAAAGATACAACGCCAGCTTGCCCGGCTTTTTCAGAAGCTCCCGCAGGCTGTTTTTTATGCTTTTGCCGATGATGTAAAGGAGGGCGCTCATTCTTTTCCCCCTCCTTCGGTAATGGCGAAATAGATGTCTTCAAGGGTCTGCCCCTGGGACAGTTCTCCCCGGTGGCAGACGGCGGCCACCTTGCCGTCTTTCATGATGTAGGTGATATCCCAGTTATCCTCCATACTCTCAATCATGTGGGTGCTGATGAGCAGGGCACAGCCCCAATTTTTCATATCGGAAATCACGGCCTTAATTTCCCGAATGCCGTGGGGGTCAAGTCCCACCAGGGGCTCGTCGAGAATGACTGCTTTGGGCTGGGGTAACAGGGCGCAGCACACGCTGACTTTTTGCTGCATCCCCTTGGACAATTCCTTACCCAGCTTGGCGGTTTTATCCAACAGCTCAAAGCGCCGGAGCAAGTCTTCGGCTAACGGCCCCCAATCTTGCAGGCGGTAGGCCTTGGCGATAAACTCCAGATGTTCATAGACGGTCAGCATGGGATACAGCACCGGCATTTCCGGGACATAACCCAACAGGCGTTTTGCCTGGGCGGTGCGGTTGTCAAAGCCGCCGATGGTAATACTTCCTTGATAGCGCAGGAGCCCACAGACCGATTTGATCAAAGTGGATTTTCCCGCGCCGTTGGGACCCAGCAGCATGGCCATCTCACCGGGTTGAACCGCGAGAGAAATGTTGTCGTTGGCGAGGAATTTGCCATATCTTTTGGATACGTTTTGGACATTAATCATAGAGAGGTTTTCTCCTTTTTCA
Organism: uncultured Peptococcaceae bacterium; assembly: GCA_937919295.1. Lineage (GTDB taxonomy): Bacteria > Bacillota > Dehalobacteriia > UBA7702 > UBA7702 > UBA7702. The sequence goes on from CALFRX010000082.1 coordinate 1,963, forward strand.
TAGATAGATATAGGAACCCGTTGATTTTATTCTGTTTGGATGTGGGAGATTTTCCCCACTTAAACTTCTTTCTTTTTTTCTTCCGCGTCCCGGTATTCCTTGGCCAAGGCCGCGTAACGGGCGGCGCGATCAAGGTTGGCTTGCCGTTCTGTTTCCCCGAGGGTGCCGATGACTTTGCCGGGAATGCCAACGACAAGGGCGTTTTCGGGAATGACCTTATTTTCGGTTACCACGGCGCCGGCGCCGATGATGCTGTTTGCGCCGATGACAGCGCCGTCTAAGAGGATGGCGCCCATGCCGATCAAAACGTTGTCCCCAACGGTGGCCCCGTGCACAACGGCGTGATGGCCGACGGAAACATTTTTCCCGATGCTCACCGGTTTCCCCGCGAAACAATGCAGGGTGGCATTATCTTGAATGTTGCTGTTGGCGCCGACCATGATCCGGTCAATATCGCCACGGAGGACGGCGTTGAACCAAACGGAGACGTTTTTTGCCAAAGTAACGTCGCCAATCACAGCGCAGCCGTCAGCCAAAAAACAGGATTCTTCGATTACCGGGGTTTTAGCGGCATAAGTAAGCAAAAGCATGGGATTTCTCCTTTTTCTGATTGTACCATATTTTTGATAGATGTGATATGATAATAAAATGAATAATCAAAAAGATCAAAAACCGCGTCTCACAATAATTGAAAAGTTATACCGGCAGATCAAAGCTGAGGCGGAGGACCGCTCCCTCTTCGGGATCATCTACGGCGCCGGTCTGATTCTCGCCCTTTTATCGGTGATTTCTGCCCTCCTCTTTATCGCCTTTGGCGATTAAGGCGGCAAAAGCAGTGCATAGCCGCTTAGGCAAAGTAAATGTTATCGTAGTATAGAATAAAAAGCTAACTTCTTATTTCAGAAATTAGCTTTTATTTTGTTCTGGGTTTTCCTGGGTAAGCCTCTTTTTATGCGGCGCGGTATTTTTTGAGAAAGACCACATTTAAGGCGAAGAACAGCACGATCAGACCGCCGAGGACGGTGAGTTCCGGCCAGACGTCGCCGAGGCTTTGGCCGTAGACGAGAACTTTCTTCAAGCCGTTGCAGCCGTAGTAGATCGGCGTGATGTACTTCAGCAAATCGAGATGGAGGGGCAGTCCCGACAGGGGGAAGATGCCGGAAAGGAAAATTTGGGGGATGATGACAACGGGGATGAACTGAAGCACCTGAAATTCCGAATGGGCGAAAAGGGAGATGAAAAGCCCCATGGAAATGGCAGTTAGAGAGAGCATCACCATAATGAAGATTGCCGCTGTGTAGCTGCCGCTGAAATCGAGGCGGAAAACGAGGACGGTGAAGAAGAACAGTGCCGTTGTCTGCACCACGCCGATGATGCCGAATCCGGTGGTGATGCCGCCGATGACCGTGGGCCGTTTGATCGGCGTCAGCATCAGCCGTTCTAAGGTGCCGAGGGTACGCTCGTGGACGAAGGAGATGCCGGAAATCAGAAAAACCAGGAAAAAGGCGAGAATCCCCAAAAAGGCGTAGGCCAGTTGTTCAAAGAGGGTGTCAAAACCGATGCCATAGAGGTAGGAAATTTCCGGCGGTTTTTGCCCCATGTCGCTTTGAAGCTCTTTTAAAACGGTGTTGATGGTGGCCAAGTGGGCGGAGTTTGGTTCGTAGAGCCGGATTTTGATGCTGTCGCTGAAATCAACGACAGCGGCGGCATCTTTGTTCTTTAGAATTTCCGTGGCGGAAAGATCCTCGCCGACGTCGACGACGGTACATTCCTTTTCAAAATAGGAAGTGATCGTATCATTGGCTCCCCGCAGCGCTACCGTCATATCGTCGCCGGTGGTTCCCAGCAGAAAATAAATCAAAGTCATGATGAAGAGGGGCACGATGAAGATCAAGGCCAGGGTGCGCTTGTCATTGTGCATCTGTTTTAAAATGCGGATGATGAGTCCTTTCATGGTGCGGTCTCCGTTTCGCTTTTTAAAAAGAGTTCTTCGATATTGCCATCATCGGTTTGAGCCAGCAGTGTACAAACTTCGTCGTAGGCCACGATGCGGCCATGGTAGAGCAGCGCTGCTTTGTCACAAAGGCGGATCTCGTCCATGACATGGGTGGAAACGATGATGGTTTTGCCCTCATTGTTCAAACGGTGGAATTCTTCCCAGATCGTTTTGCGCAGGAGAGGATCGATACCGGCAGTGGGCTCGTCGAGGATCAGGGTATCGGCATCGTTTAATAAGGTGATGGCAGATCGGAAGAGCGTCGTGTAGGGAAAGAGTG
>CALFRX010000083.1 GCA_937919295.1 uncultured Peptococcaceae bacterium
TCGCCGCGCATCAGACTTTGTCGACGGCCTAAGCCCGAACCGCTTTTGCGGCTCGGGCAGTTTTAATTTGAAAAAAACAACTTTTTCTCTTTCTTTTCCCAGCTTTTTTTGCTATAATGTATGTTGTTTAAAATGCAATTTTCATGTGCATTCGCCACATCTATCAATATAAAAAAACCCGCCTAAAAAATAAGGGGGATCTTATTTTGTCAAAATTAATAATCAGGGGCGGCAAGGAACTTGCCGGCTCCGTAAAGATCAGCGGCGCAAAGAACTCCGCGGTTGCCGTCATCGCAGCCACCATTCTGTGTCACGGCACCACGATTTTAGAAAACGTACCGCAGATCAGCGATGTGAAAATTCTGCTTAACATTATGAAAAATCTCGGCGTCACCGTGGACTGGCTCGAAGACGACATGGTCGCCATCACCGTACCTGAAGACATCAAATACGCGGCGCTTTACGAAGAAGTCAGCAGCCTGAGAGCATCCAACCTGTTGCTCGGCTCCCTCTTGGGCCGCCGGGGCAATGCCGCCGTCGCTTTACCGGGGGGCTGCGATTTGGGAGAACGGCCCATGGATCTCCATATTAAGGGCTTTACCAAATTGGGCGCTGTTGTCAACACCCCGGGTAACTACATTGAAGCGAAAATCGGCGGAGACGGCCTCACCGGCAACTTCATCTATCTTGACTTCCCCAGCGTCGGCGCCACGGAAAACATCATGATGACGGCAAGCGTAGCAGCAGGCCAAACCATCATTGAAAACGTGTCCAAAGAACCGGAGATCGTTGATCTCGCCAACTTTCTGAATAACGCCGGCGCGAAAATTCGCGGCGCCGGTACCGATATCATCAAAATCGAAGGCGTCAAGGAACTCAACGGCTGCCGTCACAGTATCATTCCCGACCGGATCGAAGCAGGTACCTTTATGGCCATTGCCGCCGTTACCGGCAGCCAGCTGAAATTGGAAAACGTGATTGCCGCCCACATGACCCCGGCCGGGATAGGCGTTTCTTTGGAGATCCTGTTCCAGGGATAACAAATCCA
>CALFRX010000084.1 GCA_937919295.1 uncultured Peptococcaceae bacterium
GCCGAATACGGCGGAAAGTGCCGCCACAGTCTCTTCCAGGTCATCATCGAGGGGCACCCAAAGCCGTCCCCAGGTGCTGATAACTTCTTTATGGGGAAGTGCGCGGCGAATATTCGCTTCCAGTCTTTTGATGAATTGCCCTTTGTTTTTACCTTTCAGGCCGAGTTCGCCGTAACGCAGCAATAACAACTTGTACATTTATTCTTTTCCTCTCATCCTTCGTATCATGGCGCAGCCGCTCTTTACCGCGGCGGCGACTGCCGTCATATCCTTGTAGTTCGTTTCGTCGCCAAAGCTGAAGCGCAAAGCGGCGTCGCGCTCCTCAGCCTTATAGCCCATGGCCGTCAACGTCTCACTGCCGCCTTTCGTATGGCTATGGCAGGCGGAACCTTGAGAAACATAGATGCCGTACCCTTCCAGATAATGCAGTAAAACCTCACTTTTGATGCCGGGAAAACTTAGGTTGAGAATATGGGGAACGCTATTTTCTGGATCTCCGTTGATTTTAAAATCCACACCCGCCCCAAGCAAAGCAGAAAGCAATGCCTGTTTGACCTCACGCAGATGTTGGTTTTTGGCTTCCCTGTCCTGTAAAGACAGCTTTGTCGCAAGGCCCAACGCGCCGATATAGGCAAAATTCTCCGTGCCAGATCGTAAGCCCCGTTCCTGACCGCCGCCGTAAATCAGCGGCAGCACCCGGACACCCTTGCGTATATAAAGGGCGCCTACGCCTTTGGGCGCGCCGAACTTGTGACCGCTTAAAGAAAAGGTATCAATACCCAGCTTCTTTGGATCCACGGGGATACGGCCATAACCCTGGACGCCGTCAACGTGGAACAGACAAGCGGGACTTTTTGCCCTGATCATTTCAGCGATTTCCCCAAGGGGAAACAGCGTGCCGGTTTCATTATTGACCATCATCACAGTACAGAGAATCGTATCTTTGCACAGCGCTTTTTTCAAAGCCCCAAGATCGAGATTGCCCTTTGAGTCAACACCGATCCGGGTCAGTTCAAAACCGCAACTCTCCAAATACTCCATGGTTTTTAACACCGAGGGATGCTCTACGGCAGAGCAAATCAGGTGATTGCCCCGGTTTTTGTAGGCTTCGGCCATGCCCCGCAGAGCAAAATTATTGCTTTCCGAGCCACCGGAGGTAAAGACAATCTCCTCCTCTGCGCCATGAAGGCTTTTGGCGATGACTTTACGGCTTTCCTTGATGATTCTCTCCGAAGCGATGCCGAGATCATAGAGAGCAGAGGGATTGCCGAAACCCTCCCGCAGTGTTTTTTCGATATAGGTAAGGACCTCCGGTTTTAAAGGGGTCGTCGCGGAATAATCCAGATAAATCATAAATAGGTCTCCTCTTCCAAGTTGCATTATAGCACAAACAGAGCCAATAAAAAAGCCCTCTCAAAAAAAGAGGGCGCCTGCCGGAAAACAGGCGCCCCCTTCATCCTTATTTGATTCACTGCGCCAGTTTCTTGTTCATCGTATCGATGGCTGTTTTCAACTGAACGTCTTTCGTCGGGTCGAGGGAATAGATCAGGGAAATATCGCTGCTGCCAAGGTCAACTTCCACATCGGGGGTCACACCGATTTCGTGAATCTTGTTTTTATTAGGACTCAGATATTCCGCCGTGGTCACTTTGATGGCGGCGCCATCGCCCAGGGAATAAACGGTTTGGATGATTCCCTTGCCGTAGGTGGTGTTCCCCACCAAGATGGCCCTGTGGTTATCCTGGAAAGCGCCGGCTAAAATCTCCGAGGCCGAGGCGCTGTTTTCATTGGTTAGCATCACGATGGGATAAGCGTAGGGATTTGTGTTCTGGGCATCGTAAACGTCTTCGCCGTCCTTTGATTCCACCCAGAGAATATGTTCATTGTCGGCCAGGAACATATCGGCAATCTGCACCACCGCGGAGACACTGCCGCCGGGATTATTGCGCAGATCGAGGATGATCCCGTTGATCGTTTCTTTTTCCGCCAAAGAGGAAATCGTATCCGATAGTTCCGCCGGCGTATTTTCCGCGAAAGTAGAGATGCTGATATAAGCGATGCCGTCCTCGCCCTCTAAAAATTGACCGTCCACCGAGGGGATATCGATGGCTGCCCGATCCACTTCAAAAGTGAGGGACTCCCCATCCCGCAGCATTTCAATGGTGAAGTGATCTTTCTCGCCGGTTTTGATCAAGGTGGCAATGGCATCCGCATTGACGCCGCGCATATTTTCACCGTTGATGGAAACGATCTGATCTCCCGCCTTAATCCCCGCTTTAAAGGCAGGGGAATTTTTGATGGGCGCCATCACGGTGGTGTATTCCGCGCCGTCTTCGGTGGTGAGGTAGATGCCGATGCCGTCGTAAGTGCCGTTGACTTCTTCAAGGAGATCACTGTAATCAGCGGCAGTGAGGTAATAGGAATAGGGATCGTCCAAGGCCTGCATCATCCCGGCAATGGCCCCTTGGGTCTTTTCCGAGCAGGAGAGAGATTTTAGGCTGTAGTGATTGAGAATTTTTACGGTTTGCACCAGATTGCCGATATTGCAAATATTGAAGAAAACGGCGGTAAACAGAATCAGCAAAGGGACGGCAATCCCCACGATAATTCCAGTCACCAATCCTTTTTTGTAAGTATGTTCCTGTTCTCTCAAAAAAATCACTCCTTACCCACGAAATATATGCCACAGGCGACGGTATTATACAAAAGCAACTCCGCGGGAAAACTTGTTTCCCCGCGGAGAGAGTTCATGCCATCAAAAGGCTCTGTGTATGCTTCACCGTTTCCATTTTCAAGTTACTAAGAGATGTAGCCCATAGGATTCACAGGGCTGCCGTTCTGCCGCACTTCAAAATGAAGATGGTTGCCGGTGCTGGAACCGGTGGTACCCACGCCGCCGATTTGCTGCCCACGGCTCACCGTTTCGCCGACACTGACGTAAATGGCAGACATATGACCATATAAGGTCACAATATTGCTACCGTGGCTGATCACCACGTAATGGCCGTAACCCGTGGATAATTCTTTCACGGTAATCACCGTGCCGGATTCCGCGGCCAAAACAGGGGTGCCTTTGGGCGCCGCGATATCAACGCCGGTATGCATCTTATACGTGCCACTGATGGGATGGATACGATTGCCATAAGGCGATGTGATCCTGCCGGAAGTACCCAAAGGCCAGGTAAACGCTCCGGAACCGGTGTACGTATAGCCGGGATCGGAAACGGAAATGGAAGCGTAATAAGAATTGATTTCCGAGGCAATGCTGGCGGATTGGGATTGCATTTCATCAATTTCGGCCTGAATTGCGTCTTCTTCACTGCCAAGTTGCGCTAAAAGGGTTGATTTGGCGTCAACCTGCGCAAGGTATTCCTTTTCTTCGGCTTCTTTTTGTTCCTGAAGCGAGGCGATTTGATTTCTCGTCACTTCCAACTCATTGAGCTTTTTCTCGGCCAAAACCCTATTCTCATTGATGGAATTGATGATGGACTGATCCTGATTGACGATTTTGCCTAAAAAGACGAAGCCGGAAATAAAGTCCTGAATATTTTCGGAGCTAAACAACACGTCTAAATAGGAAACATCGCCATTTTTGTAGATTGCGTTAACACGGTCTCGAAGCTCCGCTTGGGACGCGGCCAACGATGCCTGAATACCTTCGTATTCTTCCTGCTGCTGGGCAAGGTTCGCTTCTGCTTCTTTCAGCTGGCTGTAAATCGTATCGATTTCCGCCTGGACCGCATCAAGATTGGTATTGATCTGCTCAAGCTGGGCCTGGGCATCATTCTGGGCTGCCTGGTTCGCGTCGAGTTCATCCTGTTTTTCCTCAAGTTGGGAATCGACCTCGCTCTTTTGATCTTTGAGATCAGATACATTGGACGCCACAACAAAACTGCTTAAAGCAAATACAACGGCAAAAATAACGGCGAGCATCTGTAGCGGTTTTTTGTACAATTTCCTCATAATAAAATAAATCTTTCCTCTTTCAAAGGTTCTCACTGTTCTTTTCCATTCTCTGTTTTTACTGTACTCTTTTTCGTTCCTTCAGATAAACATTAAGCGAGAGCAACGATCCGGCGGCACCGAGAAAAATGCCGAAAACAATCATCACCAGGAACATATAGACAAAGGACATGTTAAAAGAAACAAGGTTCATAAAGACTAATACGGAACTGAGCTTATCAATGACAATGGAGTAGGCGCCGTAGATCAGGCCCACAGAGACAATGCCGCCGAGGAGCCCCATCACAATCCCGGCAATGCAGAAAGGCCAGCGAATGTACCAGTTGGAAGCACCCACGTAGCGCATGATCACGATCTCCCATTTACGGCTGGCCACGGTGATTTTGATATTAAAGGCCACAATGACAATGGAAGCAATGATCATCAGCAGAATCAGACCGACACCGAAGTACCGTACCCACTTCAACATCGTGAACATGTTGTCCACGGTTTCTTCGCCATACTTCGCATCGCTGATACCGTGAAAGGATTCCACTTTTTCCGCGATGGCAGCAACCTCATTGGGATCCGCAACGGTGATCATATAGGAATCCGGCAGCGGATTGGAGCCGAGGCTGTCCAAAAGATCAGCGGGGGTTTCCTCCAGTTGGGCGGCCATATCGGCCAAGGCTTCTTCTTTCGAAACAAAGGTAACGGTTTCCACCCCGGTCATACCGCGAAGATCGGTGATCAGGTCGGCGGCGGCGGTGGCGGAAGTTTTGGCTTCCTGTTTTTATATTTGTGTAAAAACGGATAACAGTTGTTTATATTATTATTTTAGCCTTGAGGAATTAAAAGAGAATTACCCGTTAATAAACAGTAAATATAATTACAATGACCATACGGTAGAAAAAGCCGTTTCATGTAACGGTGTAATGCTTACTAATCTTATAGAAAGCTTGGTGGATTCCAACGGTGCAGCCTTGGC
>CALFRX010000085.1 GCA_937919295.1 uncultured Peptococcaceae bacterium
GTTATGGTTGGCTGCGCGGCAGTGATTTCAGCTTGGCATATTATTTTGGTCTCTTCTTTTTCTATTTTATCCAAATCAATGTTGTCCTGATGATCTTCAACCTAATCCCGCTGCCGCCTTTGGACGGTTCCCGGATCGTTTCGGCGTTTCTCAGCCCCGGACTGCGCTACCGCTATAATATGATCGAGCAATACGGCATTTTTATTCTGCTGTTACTTTGTATTTTTCCCTTGAACCATCCGTTCATCAGCTATATTTTAACGACTCCGGTGAGCTTTTTGACCAATCTGATCTGTTCGCTGGCAGGCATCACGATATACTAAGCGAAGGAGAACACAATGACAAAAGAAGTGATTTTAAGTGGTATGCGGCCCACTGGAAAGCTGCACCTTGGGCATTTGAGCGTCTTGGAAAATTGGGCCGCGCTCCAGGAAGGAAACGAAAACTACTATATGATCGCCGATTGGCATACCTTGACCACCGGTTTTTCCGATACGTTGCAGATCAAGGAAAATATCAGGGAAATGGCCTTAGACTTTCTCGCAGCGGGGATTGATCCTGCCCACAGCGCGATTTTTGTGCAAAGCCACGTCAAAGAACATGCCGAACTCAATTTGTTACTATCGATGATTACTCCCTTGAGCTGGTTGGAACGGGTTCCAACCTTCAAGGATCAGATCGTTCAGTTTGGCAAAGAAGGGAAAGACATTTCGACCCATGGCTTTTTGGGTTATCCCTTGCTGATGTCCGCGGATATCATGGTTTATCGCGGCACCGGTGTACCCGTGGGCGAAGACCAGCTGCCCCACCTGGAATTTACCCGGGAGTTGGTGCGGCGGTTCAATTACCTCTATGAAACGGAAGTTTTTCCTGAACCGAAAGCGCTTTTGGCTCAAATCAAGCTGCTGCCTGGAACCGATAACCGCAAGATGAGCAAGAGTTACGGCAACGATATCCCTTTAGACGCCGATCCGAAACTCATCGGCCAGCGGGTCAGCCAGATGATCACCGACCCCGCCCGGATCAAAAAGGACGATCTCGGTCATCCCGCTGTTTGCACCGTCTATACCTACCATACGTTTTACAATAAGGAAGAAGCCGCCGATATCGAAGAACGTTGCAAAGCGGGAACCATTGGCTGCGTGGCCTGTAAAAAGCGGCTGGCAAAAGTTCTTGAAGCCTTTATGGCGCCGATGCGGGAGAGACGAAACGCTTTGGCGGCGGATCCGGCGCGGCTTAACGATATTCTAGCCGACGGGGAGGAGCGCGCCCGTAAAACAGCGTCAAAAACATTGACCATGGTCAGGGAGGCTATGCGTATCTGATGTCCATTTCGATCCGCTTGGATAATTTTGAAGGTCCTTTTGATTTGCTGTGTCATCTTCTTGATGAAAACCAGGTGGATATCTACGATATTCCCATTGCTGAAATTACCAGGCAATATCTTTCCTACCTCAACGCTATGAGCAGTCTTGATCTTGAGGTCGCCAGCGAATTTTTGGTTCTGGCGGCGACGCTCATCGCCATCAAGACCAAAATGTTGCTGCCCGCTGTCCATAAGGATGACGGCACCTCGTTTCCTGAAGGGTATTATGAGGACGACGACGACCCCAGAAATGATTTGGTGCGGCAGATTCTGGAATATAAAAAATACCGGGAACTGGCAGTGTCCTTTTCCGCTTTGGCGGAGAAGCGCAACCGACAAGTCGTGCGCCCCGATGAAACGGAGATGTATATTTCTCTTTTTCATGAGCACGATATCTTTCACGGCTTTTCTTTGGAAAAACTAAATGAAGCCATGGAAACGATCATGGCGCGCCTGGGGGAAAAGGAACTTTTTCACCAGGTAAAAAGGGAGAATGTAACCATAGACCAGCAGATTCACCTTATTGAACTGCGTTTAAAGGAATTTCCCGCGGGGATTCGCTTTGCCGAGCTCTGCGAGGCGCACCAGGATAAAATCCGCATGATTGTGCTCTTTTTGGCGTTGCTGGAAATGATTCGCCGCCGCAATATCGTTATTTTACAAAAAGTCAATTACGGGGAGATCATGATCTTTCCCGCAGAAAGTGTGAGCAGAATTTAATGGAACCTCTTTTCAGTACAGAAATCAGACAAGCCATCGAAGCGCTGCTATTTTCCTCCTCGGAACCGCTGAAACGGAAGGAAATCGCCGCCTGCGCCCAATGCAGCGAAGAGACGGCGAAAGAAATACTGGACGAACTCATTGATTTTTATCAGGACCGCGGATTTCATTTGCGGGAAGTCGCCGGCGGTTATCAATTCGTTACCGAAGAAGCGGTCTACCCCTACCTGGAAAGATTATACCGGCCAAAGGCACACCGCCTGAGTAAGGCCGCCTTGGAGACGTTGGCGATCATCGCTTACTGCCAGCCGGTCACCCGCGGTGAAATTGAAAATATTCGCGGCGTCAATGCCGATTCCTTGGTGGCAAGTCTCTTCGAAAAGGGCTTGCTGAAAGAAATGGGCAGAAAGGATACGCCGGGCAAGCCTGTTTTGTATGGCACTTCCGAAAGGTTCTTGGCGCTATTGGGAATCAACTCGCTCCATGAGCTTCCCGAAGTGAATCGGAAGGACGCCGCTGAAAAAGAAGGGGAAATGATATGACGCTCCTGATCGTCCTCCTGATTGTTCTCTTGTTTTTGCTGCTTTTACTGTTTTATCCCTTTCGGTTCACGTTACATATTTCCTACCTGGACGGGAAGGATATCGAAAGAGTCATTTTGCACCCGGTGCTGAACATCAAGAAGATTGGTATTACGGTATACGACAGCGAGCACTCCAAAGAAAAAAAAGTGAAAAAGGGGAAAAAGGGCGCGAAAGCCAAAGCGAAAGAGAAGGAAGAAGCCAAAGCAAAAGCGAAAAAGCAATGGAAACCCTTAAACGAGCTGATTCCCGAGATCCTTGCGCTGATGAAACGTTTCAAAAAAGGTCTCAAGCGCTTCAGAGTACGCCTTCGTGTTGTTTACGGCTTTCCCGATCCTGCTGTTACCGGTGAGGTCAGCGGAGCGATCTATGCCGCTTTGCCCGTGATTTTCGGCGATTTGCGCCACTGCCGCTGGCGCATCGGTCTTTACCCTGCCTGGTGTACACAATCCATGATGGCGACGGTGGACGGCGATATCCGCGTCTGTATATTTGACCTGATTTTAGCTTTTGGCAGTATGCTGCCGAGCATTTTAAAAATACTACCCAAAAAGAAGAAAAAAACGGAGGAAGAAAAATGAGCGAACATCCGATTGAAGCATTGATGACCAGTGTATTGGAAAATCTTAAAAAAGTGGTGGACGCCAATACCGTGATCGGCGATCCCCTGAATCTGCCCAACGGCACGTCTATCATCCCCGTAACAAAACTGGCCTGCGGTTTCGGTTGCGGCGGCGGTGAATACGGCAAGCCGGAAGCAAACGCGAAAACACCCTTTGGCGGTGGTACCGGCGGCGGTATCAGCGTGCAACCCTTAGGCTTTATTGCCGTTACCGCCGACGATGTGAAATTCATCCATATCGACGACGCCAGCATTGGCGGCAACATCGATTCTGTGGTGGAAAGCATCGTGAAACTCGTGAAAAACCTGGGCAAAAAGAAAGGGAAAGAAGAAGCGGCTGTGGAAGAAGAAATTATTGTGGAAGTCAGCGAAACAGAAGAATCCCCGAAATAAGAGATCATAAACAAATCGCCCGGCCTATGCCGGGCGATTTCAGACTGTAGACAAAAGCCGTGTTTGGGAGAGAAT
>CALFRX010000086.1 GCA_937919295.1 uncultured Peptococcaceae bacterium
GCGGTTACTACTAAGAGAAAGAGGAGGTGCCGTTGGCGTCCATCACAATGTTTTTCCCCTGAAAATCAGCGCCATCTTTTAAACCGTATGTCTTAACTGGCACTTTGGTGACAGAAAGAAAATCAGCGCAGTAGGGACTGTCGTAATTAACGACGCCGCGGCCTTGATTCTCTTCGCTCAATCCCGCAAAAAGCAGCTGTTTGGCCTGTAAATAATCGTCGAAGGTTTTATGATAGTCGAGATGATCCTGGGTTAGATTGGTAAAGGCCGCAATTTTGAAATCAAGGGCGGAAACACGCCCCTGTTTCAAGGCGTGGGAGCTGACTTCCATGACGAGGTATTCGCAACCGGCGTCGGTCATTTCCTTTAAATAGCCGGAGATCTCCAATGATTCTGGTGTCGTATGGGTGGCGGGAATAACCCGGTCGCCGATAATGATATGGTTCGTGCCCATCAATGCTGTTTGCTTCCCGTAATCATCGAGAATATGTTTGATCAGATGGGTGGCAGTGGTCTTGCCGTTGGTGCCGGTGACGCCGATGATCTTCAGTTTTTTATGAGGGAAGCCGTAAAATGCCTCGGCCATCTTAGCCAAAGCGTCACGGCTGTCCGCCACGATCAACTGGGGAACCTCTAAGTCGGGAATCAACTCTTCGCAAACGAGGGCGCAAGCGCCTTGCTCCACGGCTTGGGCCGCGAAGCGGTGGCCGTCGGAACTTTCGCCGCGTATGCAGAAAAAGACGCTGCCCTTCTCTGCCTTACGGGAATCATATTGCAAATCAGCGATTTCCGGATTGCTGCCAACCCCTTCAAAACCGGCCAAAGCCGTCAATTCATACCACTTCATTGTTTTCCTCCATTACATCAGGGGCTCAAGGTAACCTCTTCACCCTTTTTGTTTTTGAATGTCACGGTGACCACATCACCGCGCTGCACGGCGCTGCCCGCCGCCGGTTGCTGGGATACGGCTTCGCCGCTGCCTTCATAGACAAAAACGAGGCCGAGGGCATCGGCAATGAGTCCGGCTTCCAAAAGCCGCTTGCCGGTAAAGTCCGGTAAAATCACCGAAGTTTCTTTGCTCCCTCCTAAGGTAATCACAACGGTGCTGCCTTCTGCCACTTCTTCCAAGACTGCCGGGGTCTGGGCGACGACTTTATCGCCGTTGCCCTCCACTCGGGTTTTGAGATTGGCTTCTTGGAGCAAAGAGGCGGCTTCCTCCGCGGAAAGTCCGGTTACCGAGGGAACCATCACAATTTTTGTTTTTTCTGTTTCTTCCTCTTTTTCATCGGCCTCGGAGACTTCCGGTTCCACGCCGAGATAGACGAGGGTATCTTCCATAATTCGTTTACAGACCGGCGCCGCGATGGTACCGCCGTAAATGGGATAGCTGCCGGGTTCGTCAATGACGACGAGACAGACAATTTCCGGGTCATCCATGGGTGC
>CALFRX010000087.1 GCA_937919295.1 uncultured Peptococcaceae bacterium
CCGGCGATGGAAGACTTTTTTATCGATATCGTGATCGGCAAAGGCCCCGCTGCCCGCACCATGCGTTTAGACATTCCTCCCTTCACTTTGGTTGGTGCGACGACCAGGGCGGGGATGCTCTCGTCTCCCTTGAGAGACCGCTTCGGCGTGATCAGCCGTCTGGATTATTATGAAGTCAAAGATTTGGTCACCATTTTAAAGCGGGTGGCGGTGATTTTAAACGTACCCCTTTCTGAGGAAGGCGCCGCGGAAATCGCCCGGCGTTCCCGGGGTACGCCAAGAATCGCCAACCGTCTGTTGCGCCGTATCCGCGATTACGCCGAAGTCAAAGCCGACGGTTATATTGACGAAAAGGTGGCGCTGGCCGGTCTTAATATGCTGGAAGTCGACCCTCTGGGTCTTGACAGCATCGATAAAAAGGTGATTCGCTCAATCATCGAAAAATTCGACGGCGGCCCTGTGGGTTTGGAAACCATCGCCGCCACCATCAATGAAAGCGCTGACACGGTGGAAGACGTTTACGAACCGTATCTGATGCAGCTGGGCTTCTTGAGCCGCACCTTAAGAGGGCGCACGGCGACGCCTGCGGCTTACCGTTATCTTGGCTATCAAGGACCGACAAGTAAAAGCGGCAAGCAGGAGAAGAGTCTTTTCGGAGAGGATGAGACGACGTCATGAAGATCTTATATCACGCCTGTTGCGGCGTGTGTTCCCTCTATCCCATCAAGCTGATGCAAGAAGAGGGGATTGACTTTGCCCTTTATTATGCCAATCCCAATATCCATCCCTATCAAGAGTGGAAAGAACGGAAGAAGACCTTTGTGACCGTGGCGGAAACGAATCATGTGCCCTATTTCATTGATCAGGAATATCCCTTGGAGCAGTTTTTGAAGGAGCAGCTATGCTACGAAAACCGCTGCACCTATTGTTATCGAAGCCGCCTGACTTTGACGGCAAAAAAAGCGGTGGAGGAAGGGTACGATGCCTTTTCCACCACGCTTTTGATCAGTCCTTACCAGAACCGTGAGCTGATTGTGGCCACCGGTGGGAAAATCGCTAAAGAGTACGGCTTGGAATTTTATGACCGTGATTTTAGGGAAGGTTTTCAATATGCCCAGGATACCGCTGTGGAACAGGGACTTTATCGTCAAAAATACTGCGGCTGCATCTTCAGTGAACGGGACCGTTATCAAAAGCGGAAAAAGAAACAGGATGAATAAGTTAAAAGGATGAAGCGTATGTGTAAACGGTTTTATTTACTGCTATCGGTCATTTTCGTCAGCGGACTCATTTTTGTCTTCAGCGGCAACGCTTTGGCTTATGACGGCTATCAAAATCCGATCCGTGTCTATTTGAATGAAACAAGTACCGCGCCTTCGGTAACGGTGAAGCAGGGAACGTATCAAGTAGTAAACAGCGGCGGCACAGTGACAAAAACGGTGAACGCCGGTTCTTCCGTGACTTTGGCGGCGGGATCGAAATTGTCCTCGGTGAACGGCGACGGCAGATTTAGCTACGGCAGCTATGAATACCGCGGCGACCTTACCTACAAAAGCGGCTACGTGGTGAATACCGTCGGTCTGGAGCAGTATCTCTATAGTGTCGTGATGCTGGAAATCGGCGGCTACGCGCCGGGTATCGAGGCTTTGAAAGCCCAGGCGGTGGCTGCGCGGAGTTATGCCTGCCTGAAACTGAAAACACCGCGCAACGCCGCTTATTACGATATTTTGAACAGTACCTCCGATCAAGTGTATCGGGGCTGTAGTGGCGAAAGCGAGGATACCGCCGTGGGGAAACGGGTACATGCCGCGGTGGATGCCACCGCCGGTCTCGTCATGTATTACAATGGCGCCCTCGTTAACGCGATCTATATGGCCAATGCCGGCGGCTGCACCGAAGACGCCAGTAATGTATGGGGCGGTGATTGCGGCTATTTGCAGGGGATTCCTTGCCCCTGGGACGCGCTGCCCTTTGAGGGCGATGCCGGTTCCTATAAATCGATGAAAATGCCCACGGGCTATGAATGGACGGTGACCATGTCCTTTGCCGACCTCGCCGCGAAACTGGGCTATGGCGGTACGATTACCGACGTCTCTGTTAGTCATGGAGGCAGTGTTTCCGATTACGCGAAAACGGTGACGGTAACGGGAACAGCCGGCGCCGCGTCATTTTCCGGCACGGCGTTTCGCGCGAAGCTCGGTTTGCGCAGCGCCAACCTTGATATTGTGGTTGGCAAAAGCGTTGCCGCCTATAAAACACTTTCCCTCCAGTATGTTACATCTTCCTCTTTTGCCACGACGTTTTCCACTTCCGGCAAAATGATCATGATCAATGGCAGGGGTTACGGTCATAGCGTTGGCATGAGCCAGTGGAGTGCCTGCGTCATGGCGTATCAGGGAAAAGATTATCGATACATTCTGAATTATTTTTACAATCAGGATCAAAATAATAACAATCTGAAAATTGAAACTTACAAATAAAGGCTTTAGGAAGTACGCTGAAATACGATGAAATTAGAAGAATTTGATTACCCTTTGCCCAAGGAACTGATCGCCCAGTATCCCGCGGCAAATCGAGATAAAAGCCGCCTGCTGCATGTTTCCCTAACAGACGATACGTTAGAGGATCGTGTTTTTTCCGATGTCGTCGATTACCTCGAAGAAAGAGACGTTCTTGTCCTCAACGAAACAAAGGTGATTCCCGCCCGTCTTTTCGGACACAAGGAAACCGGCGCCAAAGTCGAGATATTCCTGTTAAAAAGGATTCACGGTAACACCTGGGAAACCCTGGTGAGACCGGGGCGCAAGATCCACGTTGGCGATACGGTGCTTTTCTCGGCGCCGGAAATCAAGGCGGAAATCGTCGATACGACACCAAGCGGCGGTAGGATCGTCAACTTTGTCTATGACGGTATCTGGGAAGAGCTTTTGGACCGTATCGGCACCATGCCGCTGCCCCCTTATATCAAGGAGTATTGCGGCGATATGGAACGCTATCA